>NZ_JBOHGB010000002.1:0-163164 GCF_050699935.1 Actinophytocola sp. | reverse complement strand
ACCACAGACGGGGCGTTGTCTCGCTACGTGTTGTCATTCATCAGAAAACGCGCGATTAGCAGCAATAGCGGTCGTTCGACGGCAAGCCGATCTGGTCACGCGGACGGACAGCATCGTTGAGCGGTGAGGTCATTCCGTCGCTAGAGCCATCGCTGCGGGGTCCTGGTACTCGCGCCACAGCACGACGCGCCCGTCCTGCACCCGCACCACGACCACAAACGGTGCTGCGGCACGAAAGTCGTCGGCCACGCGGACTCCCTCCACCTCATATTCGATGACGGCGACCTCCGGGTCGGTTGTCTCATGGATGACCACGTCGCGCACATCCGTGAACCGGATGCGTTTGGCAAGCGCCTCCCGCCGCGGCGCGGCCGACGCTGCGAAGGCGTCCCGTCCCGCGATCCGGCGCGGCGCACCGGACGGGGCGAACGGTGCTTCGACCACACAGTCGTCGGCAAGCAGGGACTCCAGCCCCGTCGAGCTGCCTGCCAGCATCATGTCCCGGAACCGCTCGAACGCCTCCTTCGGCCCGGCCAGCGCCCCTCGATCCATTTCCCTCATCGAACACCCCTAACATGAGTTGTCACTCACGATCGTTGTCGCGACCTAGAATGATGAGTCAGCACTCATGTTGTCAACTGCTGGAGTCCGCCGTGTCTGAGTCACCGCTGCGCGCTGACGCTCGTCGGAACCGAGCCCGCATCCTGGCCGCTGCGACCGAGGTCTTTGAGGAGCACGGCACATCCGCATCAACAGAGGAGGTCGCGCGGCGAGCAGGCGTGGCCATCGGCACCGTCTTCCGGCACTTCCCCACCAAGGACGACCTGCTTGCGGCGATCATGAAGGACCTGCAGAGCCGACTTGCCGCAGAGGCCGACGCGCTCGCTGCGGAGGGCCGCCCGACCGCCCTGTTCACGTTCTTCGCCGACGTCGTCGAACACGCGGCCAGCACTCGAACCGTGGTCCACCTACTCGCCGCGGCCGGGACCGATATCGGCGTCGACCGCCAACTCACCGGGTTCGGCGAAGCTCTCGACACCTTGCTCGCGCGAGCCCAGCAAGCCCACACCATCCACAGCGACGTTCAACTTGATGAAGTGATCGCACTGCTCACCGCCGCCAGCCAGGGCGCACTGGTCGCCGGATGGACGCCCGAACTCCGCCACCGCACCGTCACCCGACTCCTCGACGGCCTGCGTCCCTAACCACGATCAACCAAGCCGCCGACGATCAGGAGAGCATCGGAATACGGCAAATGTCTCCTGAGACGGGACAGTGACTTGGCTGGTTACCTCATGATCAGCGAGACAAGCAGCGGACCGACTGTCTCATCTATCCGAGGCACCGCAGTTCAGCATGCGGGCCATGCCTCATGAACGATGAGACAGGACAGCGACGCCCTCTACCGAGCGCTGCGCACACACACCTGCCCGTCCACCTCCGCCGCGCGCCAGGCGGTGGCCGATCAGCGGTACGGGCCGCTGACGGTGCTGGAGGTCGAGGGCCGCACCGCGCTGCTATGGGAGGGCTACGACCTCGGCCTGGACACCTTGGCGCTGGACATGATGCACGCCGACTTCGACCTGGTCACCAGCCTGCTCGGCCAGCCCGACACCGTGCACGCCGCCGGTACTGGCGGCCCCGGTGGCCGCGGCTCGGCGGCCGAGGTCATCCTCGGCTACCCGCAAACCATCGCCCGGTGCGCCAGCTCGTCGCTGATGCCCCAGCCCTACGGGGTGCGCGGCGGATGGCGCGCCACCTTCACCGACGCGGTCCTCGAATACCTCATGCGCGCCGGGGCCACCAGCCAAGGCCCCAGCAGCCTCACCGAGTACACCCCCGACGGGGACCGGCTCATCGAACTTCCCGCCATCAGCCCCTACACGGCGATGATCGCCCACGTACTGGCCTGCATCACCGGCCGGGCAGACAACCTCATCGAACCCGCCAGCGCCCTAACCGCGCTGGAACTCACCCTGGACATCCACCGGCGCCTCACCCAGCCAATGGACTAGGCCGCCTCAGCGCGACCGATCGCTGCTCATCCCGCACACCTCGGCCAGGATGGGGGTCTGAGCACCTTCACTCGTACGTGGCTGAGCACGTTCAGGTGTACGCCGACACCCGCGGTCAAATCACACCGACATCGACACACCCCGCCGGCCAGGTGCGGTCACCTCGGACCAATAACCGCGGTCGGTTAACACGGACAGAGCCAGGGCCGGAAGGCTCAGTTCAGCGCGCTGCCCTTCACCCATTCCTCCCACGGGATGTTCCAGTCACCGAACCCGTCGGTGGGCTCGAGCTTCGTGGCCGTGTTGTGGATCGTGACGATGTCGCCGTAGCTGAAGTTGTCGTAGAACCACCGGCCGGCCTCGGGGCTGAGGTTGACGCAGCCGTGCGAGACGTTGCGGCGGCCCTGGTCGGCCACCGACCACGGTGCGGCGTGGACGAAGATGCCGCTGTTGGACACGCGTACCGCGAGCGGGATCTTCTCGTCATAGCCCAGGGAGGCGTCCGAGGGCAGGCCGTAGCTTTCCGAGTTCATCCGCTTGACCGCGTACTTCTCCTGCGCCACATAGGTTCCGCTCGGCGTGACGAACGAGATCTTCTCGCCGTCCTTGCCCGTGGTCGAGCCGTCGCGGCCCATGCTGACCGGGAACGTCTTGACCGCCTTGCCGTTGACCGTGACGACCATCTTGTGCGTCTTGTCGTCGATGGTCGCGATCTTCTCCGGGCCGATCGTGAGCTTCAGGGTCCGGTCGGTGTCGCCGTACATCCCGTTCCCCAGGTTCACGCCGTAGATCTTCGCGTCGACGGTGACCTTGGTACCCGGCTTCCAGTAGTCCTTCGGCCGGTAGTGCACGGTCCGGTCGTCCCACCAGTACCAGGAGCCCTCGGTCGCCGGCGTGGCGGTGACCTTCAACGCCCGCTCCGCCGCGGCCTGGTCTGCGGGCGCCTGGTCGAAGATGACCGCGATCGGCTGCCCAACGCCGACCGTGGTGATCTTCGGCGGCGGCAGGAACGACGGGTACACGGTCCCCGCCGGGCGCACCGTCGTGAACGACGACTCCTCCCGGACGGTCCTCCCGTCCTTGCCGCGAATCGACGCGTCGAGCGTGTAGCGGCGGTCGTAGCCGAGCGGCTCGGACGACGCCCACGACTTCTTGTCCCCGGACAGTTTGCCGCTGACCTGTTTGCCTTCCGGGTTGGTCAACGACACCTTGTCGATCGTGCCGTTGCTGGCCCGCACCGTGACCGGCTCGACCGGCGACACCTCCGTCGCCGCGTCCTTCGGCAGGAACTCGAGGCGTGGCTCGACCCGCGACCCTTCCTTCTTGGCCGACGGCTGCCCGGGATCGGTCGACGAGCACGCGGTGAGCACCACTAGCGCGGCAAGACCCCAGGCACCCAACCGCATCCACCGTGTCCGCTCGCCCACACCCTTCACCTCGCGCTCCGGTTCAGCTCAACCCACATCACTACGCACATTAGTAGAGACGCATTTCGCGGAGGCAGGTTCACTCGTCTCGCCACTGGCGCGGGACTACAAGACCTTGCTATCCCTACCCCCCTAGGGTATATGACAGGTCCGCGGCGGTGCCTCTGCCACTGGTGGGCGCGAGTGAGGAGAACGACATGCGGGGTTACACCAGCGACAAGGACGACTACCTCAGGCGGCTGCGGCGCATCGAGGGCCAGATCCGCGGCCTGCACCGGATGGTCGAGAACGACGAGTACTGCATTGATGTGCTCACCCAGATCTCGGCCGCGACCAAGGCACTGCAGTCCGTGTCCCTGGGCCTGCTCGACGAGCACCTCAAGCACTGCGTGACCGAGGCGCTCGCCGAGGGCGGCGACACCGCGGACGCGAAGGTGCGGGAGGCGAGCGACGCGATCGCCCGCCTGGTCCGGTCCTGATGAGTCCCAACACGGAAAGGAAGCCACGATGGCCGAGACGATCTACACGGCGACCGGTATGACCCTGCTTGCACTGCGCGAGCTCGGTGACCGAGGAGGTCAGCGCGATCGGGGGTGTGACCGACGTGTCGGTGGACTTACCGACCGGGAAGGTCACCGTGACCAGTGACACGGAGCTCGCCGTCGACGACGTGCGTGCCGCCGTCGAAGAGGCCGGATACCAGCTGACCGCGTAAGCGGCACAACCGAAGGATCAGACATGAACACTGCGGGGAAGTTCTCCGCCTACGGTGTAGTGCTCGCTCTGGTCGCCGTCGGCGCCTGGGCGATCGGCACCGCTGTCGGTCCCCTGAACAGCTCGGCCGACCCGGCTGAGGCGCACGGCGCTGAGGGCGCCGAGCATGGGGACACTCACAGCGCCATCGTCGCGGGGACCGCACGACCCGATGAGCCGGCCGGGCTCGCGTCGTCCAGGGGCGGCTACACCCTCACGCCCACTAGCACGACCGTGACCCCCCGGACCTCGGCGGCCTCAGCCGGGGTGTCGAGGGTCAACTCGTCGATTCACCGGCTCGGGCTCGCTTGTCGGGCGGCGTCGCGCGGTCATGCCGCCCTCCTACCAGTTAGCGAACCTCGCCTACAAGTGGTTGCATGACACCTTCGAACGAGGGGTCAGCGTCCACGTCGTTCTCGACGACGAGGACGTGCGGTTCAGCATCTCGCTCCGGGACCTGGTGGTGGAGGCTGGGCTCGCCGCCCCACAACACGTACGCACGGGCGCAAAGACATGGCGATCTCTGCAGCAGGCAGTCCGGTCACCTGCTGAGTGGCTCGACCGCCTGCACGCCCGCCCTGTTCGGTCCCGAGGCCCGCACCTTCCTCGCCAACGCAGGTGCCAAGCAACGCCGCCGCAACCAGCCTCCATCTTCGTGATCTTGGTGTGTTGATCTACGTGGGGTCGGCCGCTTCCTAATCAGTCGAGAGTCTCACGTGCGGCTGTCGCGAACCAGCAGTGCCACCTCGACGCGGTTGGCGCAGCCCAGTTTCGAGAGCACGCGGCTGACGTAGGTCTTGATCGTGGCTTCACTCATGTGCACGCGCCGTCCGATGTCGGCGTTCGAGAGGCCTTCCGCGACGAGGCCAGCGATCTCCGATTCACGGGCGCTGAGCACCGCTAGCCGTTCGGTCGCGTCCTGCCGCCGACCTGTGGTGGGTGTGACCATGCCGAGCACCAGCCGGGTGATTTCGGGTGAGAGGTAGGCGTCGCCGTCGTGCGCGGCGTGGACCGCGTGGATTAGCTCGTCGGGCGTGCAGTGCTTGAGCACGAAGCCGACCGCTCCGTTCTGCAGTGCCCGCAGCAGGTTGGGCTCGGTGCCGAACGACGTGAGCATCACGGCCCGCACCGCTGGTGCCTGCCGACGCAGCTCGTCGAGCGTGTCGAGGCCGTCGAGCACCGGCATCGTGATGTCGACGAGCGCGACGTCCGGGTGGAATCGCACCGCCTCGCGCACCGCAGCGCTGCCATCCGCCGCGGTCGCCACCACTTCGATGTCGCTCGCCGACTCGAGCACGGTGCGAATGCCGGCCGTGATGAGCGGCTCGTCGTCGGCGACCAGGACGCGGATCAGCTCAGCTCACCCCGGTCAGCAGGCTCGCGGGCAGCAGCACGAACAGCACCCCGGCCGTGGCGAGGCCGACGGCGGTCCGGAACCTGCTCGGGCGGGGCTGCGGTGACGTGTCGGGCTCGGCGACGGGCAGCATCGCGACGAGCCGAAACTCGCCGTCCGGGTGCAGGCGGTGGTCGAGGAACCCACCCGCCGCTTGCACCCGTTCGCGCAGCCCGGCGAGCCCGAAGCCGCCTGGGCTCGCGCCGTCGGCCGTGACCGGGTTCGACACGGTCAGTACCAGCGCGTCCGTCTCCCAGGTCATCCGGACCGCCACGGATCGGCCCGCGCCGTGCTTGGCCGCGTTGGTGAGCCCTTCCTCGACGACCCGGTACGCGGCGCGGTCGGCGGCGGTCGGCAACCGAGACCGGTCACCCTGCTCGTCGACCGTGACCTCAACGCCAGCCGTTCGGAAGTCTTCGACGACCGCGCCGACGTGGTCGATGCCTGGGCTTTCGTCCGGGTTGTCGTTCGTGGCGCCGCGCAGTGAGCCGATCAGCTGGTAGAGCTCGGTGACCGCGTCTCGTGCACAGTCCGCGAGTTCGCCGACGGCCTGCCGCTGTGCCGCTGGCAGCTCGGACACCTGCAGCGCGGCGGCTCGCACGGACACCAAGCTGAGCCGGCGTCCCAGGGAGTCGTGCATGTCGCGGGCGATCCGCAGCCGCTCACGCAGCTGCTCCCGCTCGGCGAGCAGCGCCCACGTGGCGCTGCGCCGCCGTGACGCCTGACCGGGCCGACCGCGGACGAATGGTCACGTTGCCCGGCTTCGAGCAGAGGAATAGGGCACCCCAGGAATAAGCCCCTCCGCCAGTCAACGGACCCGACGGCGGGCACGAAGGCTTCGACTGCTCCGGGCTGACCAAGGCGTCCTACGCCGCCGCCGGCATCGACATCCCCCGCACCGCACACACCCAGTACCACGCCGGACCACACGTCCCCGACGGCGAGCCACTGCTGCCCGGTGACCTCGTGTTCTACGGCGATCCCACCACCAAGATCCACCACGTCGGCCTCTACATCGGCGGAGAATTGATCATCCACGCACCGGACTTCGGCCAGACCGTCACCATCGCACTCCGCCGGTGGCGAAACGATGGATTTGCGGGCGCGACCCGACCGGCTGATTCCGTTGTGTAGGTTCCCATCACGGTTTTCGTTTTCCCGCTGATTTCGTCTGATCTTCGTTTAGGACAAAGTTCTCGGCTCATTGTGGCGAGGCTTGACCTGGCCGACCTGCGCGCCTCCGGGAACGCGGCGCAGGCCGCCCATGTTGGTTACGAAACGTCACATTCGGCCGCTTGCGCGGGTTGTGCTGGCCAGGTTTAAGACCCGTTCGGCGGGCTGCCAGTGCCTGGCAGCGATCAGCCGGTCCACCACCCCACGCAACTGCTGCGCGGTCACGCTCGGGGCGTCCACGCCGGGAGCCAGCCGGACCACCGCGCTCAGCGCGGTCCGCAACCGCTGGATTCCATCCGACCACGCGCCAACGCGGCATACCCGCTGCCACGTCCTCGCCGATGCTTCGCGACCAGCGATAACTCCGCGACAGACCGGGCCCTCCGCGCACAGCACCGCGTCGGACAGGTCGAACAACGCATCCGCTCGACGGGTCAACCACCGATGCAACTCGTACCGGAACCACGACTGGTCCCCACACGCACCGGCCACACCGGTGTCCCGCACACTGATCAACTGAAGCCCTTGGTGAGATCTTCTTCCCTCGACAAGAAGAATGATCAACCAGGGCTCCACCCATGATCAACCAGGCGTCCACTCCCGACCCCACGGTTAAAACTCAGGCTAGTCCGGGGAGTCGTCCACAGGATGTAGCCCGGCTGGCAGCTCGCCTGGCTCGGCAACGCGGGCGAGGTAGCGCAGCCCGTGGTTCATCGAGCTCTGCGGGCCGTGGTCGAGGTACTCGGTCCAGTCGGGCCAGGACTCGCCGCGCAGCCAGGCGTAGCACGCCAGGCCATAGCCAAACATGGGCTCGGGCAGGTGACCGACTCGTCGCATCCCGCCGTACCGGCCGGCGTGGTGGTCGAAGCTGGCGTTGGCGGCGAAGATGCCGAGTCCGAAGTAGACGGCCAGCAGGTCGGCCAGCTGCTGGTGGTCGCGACGCTTGGTGGTGATGCGTTCCTCCGCGAGGAGGCGGGTGTGGCAGAGGTCGCGCGTCAGCCGCGCCATCAGGTCGGTCGGCCGGGTGCTGATGTCGGGGTGGATCTCGATGACCCGGCGACCATTCTCCCACCGGTCGTGCCGGTCGGGCGCGAGGGGGCGGTAGCCCGGTTCGACCGGCCAGATGTAGCTAGCCTGCCTGACCAGCCCGCTCTCACCGAACGGGGTGATCTCCAGGGTGACCCACTTCGGGTCCACCGCGAGGTGCGCGCAGAGCCGGTCGAGCAGCTCCCGAACGTCGGCCTCTTCCCCGGTGAGCTCACTCGGGAAGAGCTCCGCGGTGGGCAGGACGGGGTCCGACCCGAGCGGGTCGTCGCCGAACTGCTCGCGGAACCACCTCATGGACTCCTCGGTCCAGTGCCCGGCCTTCTCGCCGACCGGGCACTTCCGGCTGAACAAACCCATGCGGCGACCGTAGTCCCCGGCGCTGCAGCGCGGGGCCAGTTCAGGCGTGGCCGTCGACGGTCACCTCGCCGATGGTCAGCTCCGGTGTCGCTTCGAGGATCGCGCCGAGGCGGTCGACCTGCTCGTCCAGCCCGCGCCGACACCTCGCGGTCAGCGAGCCGTCTTATGGACTTGGACCGGCTCAGCGATGACGTCGAGGTGGTGTCGCACGGTTACGCCGGCGCGCATAGGTTCACCAGGGACGCCGCGTGGTTCATGCTGAAACTCCAGGAGGAAGTCGGCGAGTTGACCCAGGCGTTCTTGATGCTGACCGGCCAGGCACGGGCCAAGGGCAACAGTCCACAGGAACTGGCCGACAGGTTCGGCGCCGAGCTGGCCGACGTGCTCTGCCACGTGCTGCTCCTGGCACGGCATCACGGAGTCGATCTCACGGACTGTGTCGAACGGACGTGGCTGGTGTGGCATCCCGACAGGGCCATCTCGACCGTTGCTGAGGTGGATGGGCAGGCCGTCACGGGGATGTGACGGCACTCGCCTACCGTTCGGCTGGTTTCTGCCCCGCTTGTGTCGGGTTCCGCGTCGCCGACGCCCGAGCCGACCAGAGCGTGGAACGGTTGGCGTTGGTGTCGAGGAGCAGGATGCGTTGGGTGAACAACGGCGCGGTGTCGGTGTCGAGCGCGACGATGTCGTAGTGGCTGGCGAGTTCGAACAGCGCGTAGGTCGTGCCGCGGATCGTGCTGCGGTCCGGGTCGGTGCGCGGGGAGAGGCCCTCGACCTGAATCTCCAACACCCGCTGCTGCGGCCAGACGACGATCAGAGTGTGGACGTGTGCGGGGATGCCACCGTCCTCGCGGAACGCGGCGATGTCGTCGGACAGCCGGACAGCAGCGGCCTTCGAGAGTGTGACCGGGTCCGGTGCCCGCAAATAGAAACCCATCGAAAATCGCGCCCTGGTGGCACCCAACGCGAACTCCGTGTGTTAGCGGGCAGGTATTCGACGCTGTTTCTTCCCGGCCGGGAAGGGTGGGCGTATTCCAGTTTGGCCGTGCTTGTCGTGGACCCGGGTACGGCATTCGCTCCGTGCCCGTTGCCGCCGTCGATTCGCCCCGCCACGCCGGGACGGTGCTTCGCCACAGCCACCCCACTGTCCGATTCGCTCGGGCTGACCTATGTGGAGGATCTCGCCCTTGACCTGCACGGTCTGCCGTTCGTCCACGCCTGGTGCGTCGACCTCACCACAACGGGTGATGTACGGCCATGGCGCTCACCATGCCACCGGCAGTGCGGTCAGCCCGCCGGTGAGCGTGCCGGTCCGCAGCGTCAGCTCGGACCGGGGTGCCGCCAGGCGCATGCCCGGGAACCGCGACAGCAGTCCGGTGAGCACCGAGCGCAGTTCGACGCGGGCGAGCGGTGCGCCGATGCAGTAGCGGGCGCCATGGCCAAAAGTCAGGTGCGCGGCAGCATAGCGGGTCACGTCGAGGTGTTCCGCCTTGGCGAAGGCCGTGGGGTCGTGGTTGGCCGCGTTGATGTCGAGGAGCACGAGGTCACCGACGCGGATGTCGGCGCCGTCGATCTCGAGGTCGACCCGGGCGTAGCGGGGGACGCCGCCGAGACCGCCGGTGTGCCGGACGCGCAGCGTTTCCTCGACGGCGCCATCGACGAGGTGCGGGTCATCGATCAAGGCCCGCCACTGGTCCCGGTCGGACAGCAGGAGCATCGTGCCAAGTCCGATCTGCACGACGGTCGTCTCATGCCCAGCGAACAGCAACGCCATGGCCAGCATGGCCGCCTCGTCGTCCGTCACGCCGTCCGTCGTGGACAGCTGGGCGATGACCCCGTCGTCGGGTTCGGCCCGCTTGCTGGCGACGAGGCGTCGCCCGTAGTCGAACAGGCTCGCCAGGCCACGCTCGGAGCGCGCCCGGTTTCGGGTGTCGGCGGCCTGCTCGGTCCGGGCACGGAACTCGCCGCGGTCCTCGACCGGCACGCCGAGCAGCTCGCAGATCACCAGGATCGGGAGCGGGACAGCGACCGCCTCGACGAGATCAGTCGGCGAACCGTGCGCGGCGAGGTCGTCGAGCAGCCCGGTGGTGAGCGTGTCGACCCGCGACTCGAGCGCGCGCATCCGCTTGGGCGTGAAATAGGGCTGGAGCAGCGACCGCATCCGCACGTGGTCGGCGTGCTCGGTGTCGAAGTCGCCCAGCGGGCCGCCGAACAGAGCGGAGTCTCCGGTACGGGCAGCGCTGGCGGGATCGGGATGGGCACGGCCGAGCCGCTCGTCGGCCAGCAGCCTGCGGACCTCCGCGTGCGCGGTGACCAGCCAGCCCTCGTCGCCAGTCGCGGTACGGAACCGCCGGATCGGAGCGGACATCTCACCTCCTTGTAGCCACAAGTTTGTATATCCAGACGTAAACAACACTATATGTATACTCGACAGTAAACAAGGAGGTCGAGTTGGCGGAACCGGTACGCCGCATGCCCCGCCCGCAGCGTCGTGAGCAGATCCTCGAAGCCGCGACCCGAGCCTTCGCAAGTGCTGGCTTCGCCGCGACCGGCCTGGACGACGTGGCCACCGAGGCCGGCATCACCCGGGTGATCCTCTACCGGCACTTCGACTCGAAAACCGACCTCTACCGCGCGGTCCTGGACCGTGCTTGCGCGCGGCTGACCGACGTCGTCGGCAGAGACGACTACGACGAACACACCCTCAGCGCACTCGTCCAAGCCGCAGCCGCTGATCCAGACGGCTTCCGCCTGCTGTTCCGCCACGCCGCCCGCGAACCCGAGTTCCGCGACGTCACCGACGCGCTCGCCGCCACCTCCACCGAGGTCAGCCACCGCAACCTCACCGCGACCCTGCCCGACGGACCCTGGACCCGCTGGGCGGCCCGGCTGCTACCCACCCTTACAACCGAAGCAGTCATCGCCTGGCTCGACGCCGGCCAGCCCGACCCGGACCAGGCCGCCGACCGCATCGCCCAGGCCGTCCACGGCGTCATCGCCGCGGCGGCCCAGCACTGAAGAGCACTGCGGAGTCCTGATGAGACTGTCCTGTTCTCGACCACAGGCACCGCATGCCCGGGCTCATGGCTGCCGGCCCGACCGAGAACGAGGTATGCGGGATGACGGTCGCCGTGAGGGCGGCACTGCGTAGCGACGACGCCGGCATCCGGTGCAGCGGGAAGCGACGGGTCAGAACGGCCAGTGGTGACCGAAGCGTGGCGCGAGGCGGCGGTCGAGACCTCCGGTCCGACCGGCGGGAACGACGATGACCAGCGCGAGGGGGAAGAGGTCTTCGGCGGGTTACTCCCAGAGATAGCCACCCGCGGGCCAGGGCATGACCCAGATCGGGGCGATGAGGAGCAGGCCACCGACGGCCGCGAGCTGCGTCGCGATGCCGAAGACGAGGCCGACGCCGATGGCGAGTTCGGCGACGGAGAGCGCCACTTCTCGGCGCGTGCTGATCGGCCACCGTGGGGCTGTTGATTTCCGGACAGTGACCCACGCGGCGGGGATGACGCGGCCTTGGGGAGAGATTTCCTGGGCGGCAAGAAATTGACGCTTCTGCTATCACCTGTCGGAAATGTCACGCCTGCCAGTCCCCGACACGGTCCCAAGCCGACGACAAACCCCTCGCATTTATGTTATGCCAGTTAATCAATTCATAGTAGGCGTCCTGCATTTCCGGCAGGCCTCCGCGGGCATGCAGAAGTTTTCCTATTTCCCGCACGCGCTCACTATCGCGATAATCGGTCTCATACCCAATCTCGACCAATTCTCGAACCAGAGGGTCCAGTAAATCTGTCGGCGTTCTCGCAGCTATCCGCCCTGCCTCGCGCCCGGCCGCAACCTTCTGTAGTTTGGCAATAGCGCGCCGCTCACGCCACCCGTTGAACATGTCTTCCTTCCTCGCCGCAGGCGAGGGCTGGCTGTGGCCTCTAGGCCCATGCCCGCTCCGACCCCGGCGCGGCGCGCTCGACCAGTGACCGAGTCTCTCGTTGACGACAGCAATGCGGACCGTTGACAGGAGGATGCTATCGTGTTCGGCCACAGGCTTGACGGGCGACTTAGTTGAGCTTCCGCACGGAGGATGCTTGGAGCATCCACGCCGGTCGAACGTGAACATCCAAGCTGATCTCCGGCACCGTCCGGAACCATCGACTGAGAGACGTTCTCGCTGTGCTCGCCGAACGCCGCTTTCGGCGCGCTCGTCCCACCGAACCTGCCCGCCATGCTCGGCAAGCTCAACGCCTTCTACACCTGGAGCATGCAATACGCCGAACGGCATCGCTGGGCATCCGCCGCCCCGGGGAATACCACGCCCGTCGAATACCGCTACTCCACCAGCTACCGGGCGTCGTAGTAGTCTTCCGTATCGATTTCATTTCTCACCAAATTTCGTCCCGTGTGGTCGGACCGAAGTTCGGTGGGAATTGGTTTGCAAACCGTTGCGCAAAATCGGGCCAGCCGATCACGCGGCGGGCGAATTTCAGGGCGTACGATCTTCGCTCGACCATCTCAGGGCAGCGCGCCAGGAGCGCCGGCAGGTGCGTCGATAAATGTCACCGATCTGCCGGTATTCGGATGCTGGGAATCAAGTAGATCGCGCGGTACGCCTCCGGTGCGGGAGGTTGTGGTGTTCGGTCGTGCGGGAGCATTTGACGGGACCGCCCGAACGCATCGCACTCGAAGTGGTCTACTAGAAGCTCTGGGAGGGCAACCACCGGAAGGAAGATCGTCGAGTGTTCGTACTCGGGGTCATGGCGGATCTCCTGCTTGAACGGGCCAACCGCCGAGCAAGGCGACGTCGTCGGCGTGCCGGGGTCAGCCCCGGGCTCGATGCTCGGCTGGCTGAGTTGTATGACCTCGCCTCCGCTGATGTTCGCATCCGTCGCCTTCTCCGATGGCGGAGGCGCCGCCGCCGCGACATCCGCTCGAGGCTGGTCGTCGCCCTTGCTGAGCTCTGTGAATCCCAGCCCGACATGGCGCGCCGGCTGACGATCGCCATCCGTTCGCTAGACCACGCAGGAATTCCGGGCGAGCCGGCGCAGGGCACCTGGGGCCAGCTCCAGCCGGCGCCGCCGTGGGCGGGCCAAGAGGAGTTGGTTCCGCCTTGGTCCGGCTACCAGGCGCAAGGCGCCGAGGTGTTCGATGATTGGCCGCCCAGCCGGGGCGATGGCGCGGGCTTTCCGCAGGGTTACCCACGGCGCGAGGGTGCCCGGCCCGAGATGTTCGGCAATCTGCCCGCCGAGCCACGCAGCCCGGACCGCGGGTCCACCGGCCACGTGCCGCAGGCGTCGGGCGAAGAGCGAACAATCCCGCTGCGCGGTCACGGGCACGATGGTGGTCGCCCTCCGGCGGACGACGCCCTGGCCCGGCCATCAGGCCCATCGCCGGCGGGGCGCAGCGGGTGGGTCCCTCACACCGGTGAATCGGAAGCTGATGGCCGGCGCCAGTACATCGCTAAGAGGCGGGGGGATGACTCAAGTGACGACCAGGGTGGCCATTTTGCAGACCGCGCCGACTGGGCGGCTCCGCTGGACCCGGCGAGCGCCGTGGGTAGCGTGTCTGCGTCGAGTGGCCGGATGCTGCCGGCCGAGGCGCCCAACCCGGTCCTGCCGCAGAACCGCGGCGCCGATCCGGATTCCCAGGAGCAGTGGGCCAAGCAGGGTCCGGATCAGGGTTATGCGGCGTATCCGGCGCTGGCCGCCCCTCGCGGGCAGGCTGGCCTGCGGTGGCTGGTTGCCGGGATGCCGCAGCGGGCACCGCTGTTGGCTGATGTCAGCCTGGTCGTGCGGATCGTGATCGACCGCTACGGCCGGCTGCTCGGTCGCGTCCGCGGTCTCGACGCCGTCACCGAGCCACTGTTGGTCTCTATCCTCACCGACAAGGTCGCCCGCGAAGACGAGATCAATCCGCCCGGCCGCAAGCGTTCGTGTCCGGAGACGACCGATGATGGCCACATCACTGCACACCACGTCGACGAGCTACGCGACGGGTTTCGCCGACCAAGACACCGAGCTCACGATCCCCTCACTCGACGTCGAAGGGGTCATACCCCTGTGGTTGTCGGGAACGCTCGTTCGGAACGGCCGGCCCGCTTTCGCCTCGACGACAAGACACTCAACCACTGGTTCGACGGCTTGGCGATGCTGCACAAATTCGACCTCGCCGACGGCCCGGTCGGGTAGGCCAACAAGTTCCTCGATACTCCGGCTTACCGCGCGGCCGAAGACGGCCGGATGCTGTACTCGGAGTTCGCCACCGATCCGTGCCGGTCGCTGTTCAAACGCATCACCCAGACATTCACCGGCGGCCCACGCTTTGGCGCCAACGCCTACGTGACAGTCGGTGAGATCGCCGACGACTTCGTGGCGCAGACCGAGGTCCCCATGCCCGTCGCCTTCGACAAGGCGACCTTGGACACGATCGGCGTGGTCGACTACGACGACCAGCTCAAAGGCGATGTGACCACCGCTCACCCGCACTATGACCGGGACCAGCAGGCGTCGTACAACTACCTTCTCAACTTCGGGGGTCACGTCCGCCTACGGCGTCTACGAACTGCCCAACGGAAGCAGCACGCGGCAACTGCTCGGCAAGCCCACCGCGAAGAAACCGTCGTACATGCACAGCTTCGCCATCAGCGGCAGGTACGCCATCCTGATGGAGTTCAAGCACTTTCTCCTTGACTCGCATGGCGGTACCGCTTTGTCGCTGGAGCAGCGAGTTTCGGCGCTGGGCCTGGTGGTGGCGCTCGGTTCGTTGCGGCTGGATGCGTTGGTGATCGGGTGTGGCGTCTGGCCGACGCGGCTCCGCCGGTGCGTGTCGTGCTCGATGAGCCGGGATGGAGCCGTTCGTGGTGGACTTTGCCGTCGAGCTCGCCGCGATGGTGCGGTCACACCTGACGAGATAGCTGTCCGGTAGCGTAATGACCCTGGGTCAGTTATGGTGCGCGGCATGAGTGAGTCAGTGCGGGTGACGGTGAACGCCCAGCCGCGAGAGTTCGAGCCCGGACCGGATGAGACCGCGGTTGAGGTGCTTCGCGACCGGCTCGGGCTCACCGGGACGAAGCTGGTGTGTGGCGCTGGGGTGTGTGGCGCCTGCACGGTCCTGCTCGACGATGAGCCGGTGGTGAGCTGCCTGCTTCCGGCGACCTCGTTGGACGGTCGGGCGGTGCGCACGGTCGAGGGCTGGTCTGAGGGTTGCGGACCCGGGCTGCATCCGGTGCAGCGGGCCTTCATGGACTTCGATGCGCTCCAGTGTGGTATGTGCACGCCTGGCTTCGTCACCGAGGGGATCGCGTTCTACCAGCGGTGGTCGCGTGAGCGGGGACAGCAGGAGCCGACCCGCGGCGAGGTGGTTGAGGCACTGGCCGGCCATCTGTGTCGCTGTGGCGCCTACCCGAACATCATCGCCGCGATCCAGGCCGCCTGCGCTGGTCGAATCGCAGCGACTCCGGCCCGTGTGGACGCCGAGGCAAAGGTGTCCGGCCGTGCCGTGTACACCGTCGACGTCAGACGCGAGGGCCAACTGGAAGGCCGCGTCCTGCGGTCGCCCCACGCGCACGCGCGGGTGGTCCGACTGGATCTGCGCGCGGCCAAGCAGGTGGCCGGAGTCCATGCCGCCGTCGAGTTGGTGGGCGTTGATCGTCGGGTCCGTTACGTCGGTCAGGAGGTTGCGGCGATCGCCGCCGAGGACCGGGTGACCGCGGAGCGGGCGCTGGAGGCGGTCGAGGTGGAGTACGACGTGCTGCCCGCGGTCATCGGCGCGGTGTCGGCGCGGACTCCGGGAGCCGTCGAGGTCTGGTCGGGTCGGCGCAGGCAGCCGCCCAGCTCGGCCGAGGGCCCGCTGTTCCCCACCCCGTGGCATGGCAACGCGCGGGGGCCGACTGCGTCGTTCTCCGCCCGGCCGAGGAAGGCGCGACGGTTGATCGCCGCGGCACGTTCCGCCGGTGATCCGCTGCTTGTCGAGGGGGTCTGGCGCACGGCGGCGCAGGTGCATACCGCGTTGGAGCCGCACGCGTGTGTCGCGCACTGGGCGGCTGGCTCGCTCACGGTGTGGGTGTCCACTCAGGCCTGCGAAAGGATCGCCGAGAAGCTCACGAAGCGGTTCGGTTTGCCACGCGAGCGGGTGACGGTCGTTGCTGAGCACGTGGGGGGAGCGTTCGGGGCCAAACTCGAGCTCACCCCGGAGACCGTGGCGGCGGTCGAGCTGTCCCGGCAGGCCGCAGCGCCGGTTCGGGTCGTGCTCGATCGGCTGGAGGAGATGACGGTCGGCGGGCACCGGCCGGCGGCCGAGATCCAGTTGACCCTGCTGCCGGCGCGATCCGGCGAGCTCAGCGCGCTATCGGTCACGGCGTACGGCGATGCCGGTGTGGCGGTCGGCTCGGCAATCGCCGGCCTGTGCCGACTGATCTATCCGACCAAGGCGAAGGAATTGGTCGACTTCGACGTCGTCAACCACATGCCACCGGGCCTGCCGTTCCGCGGGCCGGGTGGGGCCGTGGCCTGCTGGGCGTTGGAGCAGGCCGTCGACGAGGCGGCGGCTCGGCTGGGCGAGGACCCGATCGTCCTGCGCCGGCGCTGGGATCCCGATCCGTTGCGCGGCAAGCTCTATCGGTGGGCCGAAGGGCTCGAGGCGTGGCGCGGTCGTCCCACCGGCGGCCAGTCCGGACGGTTCCGGCGCGGGGTCGGGGTGGCCGCGGGCAACTGGTTCTACTGGTACCAGTCGAAGTGCCGCGTGGCGGTCGGCGTCCGAGACGGCCGACTCACCGTCGCGACAGCCACCCAGGACATGGGCACCGGCAGCCGGACCGTGCTGGCCCGGGCGGTCGCCGGGGCATTCGACCTCGACCCGATGAGCGTACGGGTGCGGGTCGGAGACTCCAGCCTGGAGCGGGGCCCGATGTCGGGCGGCAGCCGCACGACAGCGACAGTGGTACCGGCGGCGCTGGCCGCCGCCCACAAGCTGCGTGAGCGGTTGGTCAGGGAGGCTGTCACCCGGTTTGGGGTGCGCGCGCCGGTCGCCGAGCCGGCCGGCCTCCGCCACGCGGGCGGTCTGCTGTCGTGGGCAGAGGTCATCACCGCCGTCCCGGACTGCCAGGTGGTCGCCAGCCGACCGGACGACACCGACACGCGCCGCCACGCTCCGCGCCCGTACGCGGGAGCGGGGCCGGCTGGTGCCGGGCTTGACTGGGCTCTGAGGCTGCTCGCCGGTCTGCGCACCGGTCGGGGATACACCGGGGCTGTCCATGTCAGCGAGGTCGAGGTCGACACGCTGCTCGGCCGGGTCCGCGTCCTGCGGGTGTTCGGTGGGCTCGCCGTTGGCCGTCTCGCGGCACCCGAACTCGCTCGTAGCCAGGCCGCGGGCAGCATCGTGCAGGGCGTCGGGTACGCGCTGTATGAGCAGCGCCGGAACGACCCGCATACCGGCGTGGTTCTCTCGGCGGGCCTGGAGGACTACCGCATCCCCGGCATCGGCGACACTCCCGAGATCGAGCTGCATTTCCTGGAGGAGGGCTTCGAGCACGTTCCCGGTGGCGGCGTGGGTCTCGGCGAGATCTCGACTCTGCCGGTCGCCGCTTCGATCGGCAATGCCGTGTTCAACGCCACCGGCTGGCGGCCGTACGAGCTGCCGATTCGCCCCGACCGCCTGCTGGAGGGTCTGCAGTCGTGATCATCATTCCGCAGACGCCGGACGAGGCGTCCGGTTCCGTGGGCGAGTTCCGCGCCGGCGGTACCGACCTGTCCGAGCGCCGCCGCAGCGGCATTGCCCGGGGGTCCATCGTGGACCTTCGCGACCTCGAGGATCTCGACCGGATCGAGTGGAACGCGGGCGCCGCGCATATCGGTGCGCGGATCAGGATCGCGACCGTGGCGCGTGACCAGGCCGTCCACGGTGCCTACCCAGGCCTCGCCGCTGCGGCGGCCGCGCTGGCGACGCCGCAGATCCGGGCGGTCGGCACCCTGGGCGGAAACCTGTTGCAACGCAACAGGTGCTGGTACTACCGGCACCCGGCGACCACCTGTTTCAAGAAGGGCGGCGACTCCTGCCCCGCCCGGGACGGCGATCATCTCTACGGTGTGTGTTTCGACCGCGGCCCGTGCGTCGCTCCGCACCCATCGACACTCGGCATGGCGCTGCTGGCCTACGACGCGACGGTCGACATCCACGCGCAACCCAGCCGCACTATCAGCGAGCTCTATGGCGACGGCGCGGACCCGACTCGCGACCACCTGCTCGAGCCGGGCCAGCTGCTCACCGGGATCACGGTGCCACCACCGGTGACAGGGGAACGCGCCGCCTATCGGCGGGCCATCGGCCGCGCCCGAGCCGAGTGGCCGCTGGTCGAGGCGGTGGTACGGCTCGTCGCCGACGAGACGATCACCTTCGCCCGGGTCGCGATCGGCGGAGTGGCGCCAGTTCCGCTGCGCCTGCCAGCCGTTGAGGAGGCACTCGTCGGACTGCCGGGCACCGACCGAACCTTCCACCAGGCAGCCGAACTCGCCACGACCGAAGCGAACCCGTTACCCATGACCAGGTACAAGGTCAACCTCACTCACGCGACCGTTCTCGACACACTTCAGCGCGCCCTGCGAGAAACCACAGACACGCCGAGATGAAACAGGAGGAGTGCGTTGCCACTGGTCACGCCGCCGTGGCCGGCCGGATTCGACCCGGCTGAGTGCCCTGTCCACACCTACAACGAGGGGTCGTGGAGGCCAGCCCCACGCAGGTGTGGGCGGTACTCGTCGAGGCGACCGCATGGCCACACTGGTACGGCAATGCCCGCGCGGTCACCATCACCGGCCACGCTCGGCTTGTGCTTGGCGCCCAATTCCGCTGGCGCACGTTCAGACTTCCGGTTCGCAGCACCGTAACGGCTTTCGAACCCGAGCGGCACCTGGCATGGGACGGGCATTCGCTGGGATCGAGCGGCTATCACCGATGGATCCTGCAGGCGCAACCGGACGGGGGCACCCGCGTGATCACCGAGGAGGTCCAAAAAGGAGTCGCCGTGAGCATGGTCGCGCCCGTGATGCGGCGTGCTCTGCTGCGCGCGCATCACCACTGGATCACCGAGCTCGGACACCAGGCAACTGCCCGCACTCCTACCCTGCGGCCTCCGGACATGCTCCCACCCGACGACTCTGCGACTGGAACCGTGCCATGACCACCACGCTCATCTACGGCGCCGCGGGCTACATCGGCGCGCTGACCGCACGGCGCTGCCGCGAGGCCGGCCTGGCACCCATTCTCGCCGGGCGCCGCTCCGTGCGCCTGACGGCCCTTGCCCTTGAGTTGGGGTTGCCCACCCGGGAGTTCGCCCTGGATGATCCCGTCACCCTCCGAACGGCACTGCGTGATGTCGACGTCGTGCTCAACGCCGCCGGACCGTTCGAGTTCAGTGCGCCACCGTTGCTGTCCGCCTGCCTGGCCACGGAAACGCACTATCTCGACTTCGCCGGTGAGGTTCCCGCGTTCCAGATCGCCGCCGCCCATGACGATGCCGCACAGCGTGCCGGGATCATGATCATGCCGGGTGTCGGGTTCGGCGTCGTCGCCACGGACACCGTCGCGGCACACGTCTGCGGCAGGATCGAGGATGCCTCGCGGCTCGACCTTGCGTTCCGCACCGTGGGCGGGGTCTCCCGGGGTACCGCGGGCGTGTTGCTGCCCACCCTGCACCACAGCGGCGTCACCTACCGCGATGGTGCCTTGGTCCCCGCCCGCCCGGCACACGCATCGCTGCGGATCGACTACGGCGACGGCCGCCGGCGGACCAGCGTGATGAACCCGTGGCGTGCCGACCTGTTTACCGCGCCCCGCAGCACGAACGTGCACACGGTAACCACCTACCAGCAACTGCCCGCACCAATCCGCTTCCTCATGCGGGTCGGGCCCCGGCTGCGGCAACTGCTGGACTCCCGCGCCTGGCAGACGGCGATCGCCGCATTGATCCGCAGGCTACCCGCCGGCCCCACCGACGCCCAACTCGCCGTCGGGTCGGTCCAGGTGTGGGCCCGCAGTAGCAACGACTCCGGAGACACCGCGACCGCTCTGCTGACCGGACCGGAAGCCTACGAGTTCACCGCTCTCGCCGCCCGAGCCATGCTATCCCGGGTTGCGTCAGGTCACGTGTCCAAGGGATTCCACACCCCGGTCACCGCCTACGGCACCACATTGACCGCCGACATCCCCGGCACGACCATCACCGACATCGCGCTGCACTCCTGACTCCCCGATGCAGCCACGGCACCAGGGATCTGTGGGAGGACGCCGCCGCGAGCGGCGGCGTGTCTCTGAGTGACCTGCGCTGGTGCACGACGGCCTGCCCGAAGACCAAGAGGATCTACGCAAAGCGCGGTCGCGGTCAACCGTTCCCGCGCACAGCGCACAGTCGCCTTTCGGAGGGATGGTCAGTGCTGGATTCGTTCGAATACGGCGGCCAGGCCCTGGCCGCCGCCGATGCACATGGTTTCCAGGCCGTAGCGGGCGTCTCGGCGGTCGAGCTCGCGCAGGAGGGTGGCCAGGATCCGGGTGCCGGTCGCGCCTACCGGGTGTCCGAGCGAGATGCCGGACCCGTGCACGTTCAGCCGGTCGAAGTCGTTGTCTGCGAGTTTCCACTCGCGGGTGCAGGCCAGCACCTGGGCGGCGAACGCCTCGTTCAGCTCGATGAGGTCCATGTCCTTGAGCCGCAGCCCGGCCCGGTCCAGTGCGGCGGCCGTGGCCGGGACCGGGCCGATTCCCATGGTCTTCGGCTCGACTCCGGCGATACTCCAGGACAGCAGGCGGCCCAACGGCTTGAGGTTCAACTGCTCGGCCCGTGTACGGGTGGTCACGACGCACATCGCCGCGGCGTCGTTCTGGCCGCTCGAGTTGCCCGCGGTGACCGTGGCGTCGGGATCGTTGTGCCGCATGATCGGCTTGAGCGAGGCCAGCTTCTCCAGCGAGGTGTCCGCCCGGGGATGCTCGTCGCCGGTGATCAGTGTCTCGGTTCGGCCGGTGCGGGCGAGGATCGGAATGATCTCCTCGGCGAAGACGCCGGACCGCTGGGCGGCCACGGCTCGCTCGTGCGATCTGAGTGCGAGGGCGTCCTGTTCCGCGCGGGTGATTCCGTACTCGCGGCGTAGGTTCTCGGCGGTCTCGAGCATGCCGCCGGGCACGGGGTAGTGCTTGCCGCCCGCGGTGACCCGGCCTCGGGTCAGACCGTCGTGAATGGACACCGCCGATCCGTTGTTCCACCGCATGTCGGTCGAGTAGTAGGCCACGTTGCTCATGCTCTCCGTGCCGCCGGCCACGACCAGATCACTCGCGCCGTTGGCGACTTGCAGCACCGCGGAGACCACCGACTGCAGGCCCGAGCCACAGCGCCGGTCCACCTGCATGCCGCCGGTGGTGACCGGCAGCCCGGCGTCGAGCGCCACCACGCGCCCGATCGCCGGGGCCTCGCTGTTGGGGTAGCAGTGGCCCAGGATCACATCGTCTATCGCCGCCGGGTCGATGCCGGTCCGCTCCAGCAACCCGCGCAGGGTCAACCTGCCCAGCTCGGCGGCGGTGAACTGCCGCAGGCTTCCGCCATAGCGCCCGATCGGGGTTCGCACCGGCTCGCAGATGACCGCGTCCCGCATTCCTACCTCCCCTGAGAAGCCGACACGAGCCGGCGATGGGTCAACGTCGTTTCGCCGTCACATGAGCCGCCCGCCGGACACTTCCAGCACTGCACCGGTGACGTAGCTCGACATCGCCGACGCCAGGAACAACGCCACGGAGGCGACCTCGGCGGGTTCGCCGGCGCGCCGCATCGGGATCTCGGCCATCTTCTGCTCCCAGGCGTGCTCGGGCATGGACTCGGTCATCGCAGTCCTGATCAGTCCGGGTTGGATGGCGTTGACCCGCACCCCGTGCCGGGCAAGCTCCTTCGCGGCGGCCTTCGTCAGCCCGACGATGCCGGCCTTCGCCGCGGAGTAGTTCGTCTGGCCGAACATGCCGACCTTGCCCGACAGTGAGGACATGTTGACGATGGCGCCGCCGGCGTCCCGCATGGCCGCCGCGGCGGCCTTCGTGCCGTTCCAGCATCCCTTGACATGCGTGGAGATCACCGCGTCGAACTGCTCCTCGGTCATCTTGGCCAGCGTCGAGTCCCTCGTGACGCCGGCATTGTTGACGAAGACGTCCAACCGGCCGAAGGTCGCGACGGCGGAGTCGACCACCTCCCGAACCTGGTCGAGGCTGGTCACGTCGCAGGCGACCCCGATCGCCGACTGGGCGCCCAGCCGGCCGGCGGCAGTCGACGCCGCCGTGGCGTCGAGATCCGCGACCACCACCCTGGCCTCGTGCGCCACGTATAGCTCGGCGATGGCGAACCCGATGCCCCTGGCACCGCCGGTCACCACGGCCGTGCTGCCGGCGAGAAGCGGGGTCACGACCCACCCCCGTCCCGTTCGAGACCTTGCAGGAAGAGGTCGTTGATGACGTTGGCGATCGACTGGGCGGGCACCTCGGACTCGTCCCGGCCCCAGTCGTGGGCCCAGTTGAAGGTCCGGCAAGCGCCGAATATCGCCAACGACGCGACGCGCACGTCCACCTTGCGGAATATTCCTCGGTCGATACCCGCCATGAGGAGGTCTTCCATATTTCGTTCGAAGGTCTGACGGCGCTTCTTCGCCTCGGAGCGGAACGGCTGTGGAAGCGATCGGTAGTGGTCGAGATAGACCCGAACGTGCCCGGGTTTGGTGACGCAGAAGTTGAGCAGGTCGGAAATTATTCCGGCCAGCAGATCCTTCGGGCCGGCGTCGGAAGACAGCCGTTGTTCATGCGCCGAGATGAGGTCACCGATCAGGTCGTCGTGGATGGCCCAGAGGATCTGGTCCTTGCCGGAGAAGTAGTAGTACAGCGTCGGTTTGGCGACCTCGGCGTGGGCCGCGATCATGTCCATCGACGTCTCGTGGAACCCGTGGAGGTCGAATAGTTGCGCCGCGGAGTTGAGTATTCGTGCGGGCTTCTCGCGCCGGCCGGCGGCCATGGCCAATACCTCCAGGGTGGTCGAGCTCAGTCGTCAAAGGTCATCAGGAGGTCCAAGGCTGTCGCGCCCGCCCCCATTTCGTACACGATCACCGGGTTGACCTCGATCTCCCGGAGGTCGCCATCCGCGGCGTCCATCAGGTAGCACACCTTGAGAACCACGTCAACGAACGCGTCGACGTCGGCGGGTTCCTTTCCTCGATAGTCGAAAAGCAGTGGCGCCGCGCGTAGCCGGCCGACCAGCCCGCGCACGGTCGCGGCGTCGACCGGGAACAACGTGGACGCGGTGTCCCGGTACAGCTCGGTGGTGACACCACCGAAACCGACGGTGAGCACGGGAGGAAACCCGTGCGCCGTCCGAGTCACGCCGACGATCAACTCGATGCCGTCCCCAGCCATCTCCTGAACCAGGACGCCGCGCGACACGGCGTCCGGTCGGGCCCGGCGGACCGACGTGAGGAGATCTCGGTAGGCCGGTGCCGCGTCCTGTGCGGACACACCGAGGCGTACACCGCCCACGTCGGACTTGTGCGGGATATCCGGGGACTGGATCTTGAGAACCAGGGGGCCGGCCAGCTCGGTCACCGCACGGGCCAGCTCCTCCTCGGACCCGACCAGGACGCCGCGCGGTCGCGGAATCCCGGCCGCGTCGAGCAGGGCGACCGCCTCGGCCTCGGTCGAGGGACGGCCGGCGAGCGCGGCCCGCACCGGTCCGGCGTCGGCTGGGGCGGAGCCGGTGACGGCGGGACGGCGGTGACCCGCGCCCAGCGCCCTGGCGATCACCCGGGCGGACAGGGCGATGGAGTCCAGCACCGGTACCCCGCCGGCGTGCAGGATCTCCCGTGCTTCGCGGATCGAGTCGCGGGCCACCAGCCAGCACACGACCAGTGGTGCGCCCGTGGCCTCCTGAGCGGCGACCAGTTCCTTCGCCGCGCGCTCCGCCGTCGCGCCGACGATGTTGGTCAGCACGACGAGCGTGACGTCCGTGGCGTCGGCGCGCGCGACCACGGCGCACACGTCCTCGAACGGCCGGGAGTCGGACGAGCCACCCTCCACGGAGAACAGCCCGGCGGTCACGTCGACCGGGTTCGCCGCCGAACCGTAGCCGGGGATCATCGCCGCCACAGCGCGCCGGCTCTCGGCGTCGAACGGTTCCACGACCAGTCCCGCCCGGACACACGCGTCGGTGGCCAGGATGCCCGCGCCGCCCGAGCTCGTGATGATCGACACCCGTGGGCCGGTGATCCGCCGGCCCCTCGCCAGCAACCCGGCCACGGCGACCAGCTCGCCGAGGTCGTCGACCCGGACCGCCCCACCCTCGCGGCTGGCCAACTCGAACGCCAAGTTCGGTGGGCTCATCGCCGCGGTGTGTGACTGGGACGCGGTCCGCCCGGCGGCGGTGGTCCCCGCGCAGAGCACCACCACGTGCCGGCCCAGCTCGGCGGCCCGGGCGAGCAAGCTCGTGTACCCGGCTCCGTCCTCGAGCCCCTCGACGTAGAGGGCCAGCACCCGCACCTCGGGCCGTTCGATCAGGTCCGCAGCGACCTGCACCGAGGTCAGGTCGGCCTCGTTCCCGGTGCTGAACCAGGCCCCCACCCCCAGTCCGGACTCCCGGGCGAGCTGGAGCAGCGAACCGCCGATCGCCCCGCTCTGACCCACGTAGGCGATCGGCCCTGGCTCGGGCCCACGCTGCTCGAGAGCTCCGCTGAACGTCGCCACGATCCGGTTCGGCGCATACATCAGGCCCAGGGAGTTCGGCCCGAGCAGCCGCATGCCGGAATCGCGGACCAGCGAGACCAGCTCCCGTTGCAGCCGCGCGCCGGACTCGCCCAGCTCGGCGAAGCCCGCCGCATAGACGATCACCGCTCGCACGCCGGCCTCGGCACACTGCCGGACTGCCGCGCCCACCCGGTCGGCGGACACCAGGACGCAGGCGAGGTCGGGCACCTCGGGCAGCGCAGCGAGGTCTGGGTAGCACGGGATCCCGTGCAACTCGGCGTATCCCGGGTTCACCGGGTAGACCGCGCCTGTGTAGCCGTACCGGAGCAGGAACTTCAGCGGTCGCGCGAACCGGTTGTTCACTCGGCCGGACGCACCCACGATCGCGATCGACCGCGGGTGCAGGAACGGGTCCAGCGTCATGACACCGCCGGCGGCGTCATGGCGGGCCACAGTGCGTCCGCGCCGGCGGCCACGATCGACTCGCCGAGGGCGTCGGCGTGGAAGCTCTCGCTGCCGTACCGGTCGCGCCAGGCGTACAGCCGGCGGGTCAGCGCGGCCAGCGGGAATTCGTCGGTGAATCCGAGCGCGCCGTGGACCTGGTGCGCGAGGGCAGCCGCGGTGCCGGCCGCCTCGCCGGCCCGGATCTTCGCGACCCGTACCTGGAACTCGCCCGGCCCGGCGCTGACCGCGGCCACCGCGGCCGCGCACGCCACCCGGGCCGCCTCGACCTCCTCGGCCAGCCGGGCCAGGTTGTGCTGGACGGCCTGGAACCGGGCGATCGGCCGGCCGAACTGCTCACGGCTTCTCGCGTGGTCGACGGCCAGCTCCAGCAGGCGCTCCAGCGCACCACTGATCAGCAGCGCCGCGCCGAGCGCGCCGCGCAGCCGCAGTTCCGCGGCGGTCCCGTCGGGTAGCGGCAGCGGCGCACCGAGGGCGTCGGCCGCGTAGGACAGTTCGGCGATCGGCTCGGGCGACATCCGGGTCCGCTCGATCACCCGCTCCGGCCGGTCCGACACGCAGAACACCGAGGTGCCGGATACGATCACGACCCGCTCGGCGATGCCGCCCCACGGCACGTCCCGGAGCGTGAACGCCCCGGACGGCAACGCCGCGTCTGCGAACGCGACCGACATCGGGCCGTGCGGGACCTCCAGGCAGGCGCGGGCCAGCAGCCAGGCGGCCAGCAGGGTCGACTCGACGACGGGTATCGGCGCGGCGAAGCGGCCCGCCTGGCGGATCACCGTGGCGGCGTCACCGAGGTCGCCCCCGCTGCCGCCGCGTGACTCGGGCACCCCCAGGAGCGTGAACCCGCCGGTCTCCAGTGCCGACCAGAGCGCCGGGCTCCAGACGGCGCCGGTCGGGTCGCGGTGGTCGGCATAGATCTCGGCGACCGTGCTCTCCACCGTGCTGATCATCAGCGGACCCCCAGGTTTCTCGCGATGATGCCGCGCAGGATCTCCGTCGTCCCACCCCGAAGCGTGAACGACGGCGCGGCGAGCGTGGCCTGCTCGAGCAGCTCCTCGAACCTCTCACCGATCGCTCCGCCGAGCTCCCGCGGAGCCACCAGCCGGCAGAGGTTGGTCATCTCACCTTCCAGGACGGTCCCGAGGTCCTTCACCAGCACCGAGCTGACGTCCGGCCGCGAGCCGGTGGCCATCCCGGCGGCCACCTGGTAGGACATCTGACGCAGCGTGAACAGGTGCGCGACCATCCGTCCTATCGCGACGGAGCGCAGCTCCGAGGGTGCCACGCTGGTCATCCGCACCAGCTGGAGCAGGAGCTGGAAGGCGCTCAGGAACCGTTCCGGCCCGCTGCGCTCATGCGCCAGCTCGGTGGTCATCTGTGCCCACCCGTCGCCGGGCGTGCCGAACAGGGCGTTCTCGGCGAGCCGGACGTTCTCGAAGACCACCTCGCTGAACGTCTCCTTCCCGTCCATCGTCCTAATCGGACGGGCGGTGACGCCGGGGGCGTCCAGCTTGACGAAGAACTGGCTCAACCCGGCGTGGCGCGAGTCGGGATCCGGGTCGGAGGTCCGGCAGAGCACCACGATGTAGTCCGCCTCGTGCCCGTGGCTGGTCCAGATCTTCCTGCCGTTCAACACCCACCCTTTGTCCGTCCGCCGGGCCCGGGTCCTGATGCTCGCCAGGTCCGACCCGGCCTCCGGCTCGCTGAACCCGAGGGCGAAGAAGCATCGGCCCTCGGTCACCAGCGGCAGGAAGAAACGCCGTTGCTCCTCCGAGCCGTACTTCAGCAGACCCGGACCGATCTGCCGGTCGGCCGACCAGTGCGCGCCGACCGGGGCCCCACTTGCCAGCAGCTCCTCGCAGACGACGTACCGCTCCAGGCTGGACCTCTCGCCGCCGCCGTACCGGGCCGGCCAGGTCATGCCGATCCACCCCCGGCCGCCGACCTTCCGGCTGAACTCCCGGGAGAAGCCGCCGACCTGAGGATCGCTCGACGGCACGAACGTGCCATCGGCGATCTCCTTGTCGAGGAACTCCCGGACCTCCCGGCGCAGGCTCGAAAGAGCCGCATCGCTGACCGGCCTACTCGCCATCGGACGACCCGTTCTTCGCCGGCACGAACTCGCGGGCGCGCACCATGGCGTTCATGGCACCCTCCTGGGTCACCGTGTCGTGCTGGTTCACCAGCTGGAACCAGCGCTCGACGATGCCCCGGTCGCCGGCGCTCACCCGACGGACCCCCGTCACTCGAAGTCGCATGTGGACGGTGTCGCCGATGAAGATCGGCGCCCGGAAGTGCCACTCCGATATTCCGACCATCGCCAGCGTGGTTCCGTCGAACAGGCCGGTTCGGTAGAGCAGCCCGGTGAGAACGGACATGCCGAGCAGGCCGTGCACCACCCGTTGCCCGTACGGCGTCGTCTTGCAGTATTCGGCGTCGGTGTGGATCCGGTTGAAGTCACCGCTCACGCCCGCGAAGTTGACCACGTCGGCCTCGGTTATCGTCCTCGCCGGGCTAACGTACTCGGCGTCGACTTCGAGGTCCTCCAAGCACAACTCGGTCATTCTCACCTCACCAATGTCATGGGCCGATCGCTCACCAGCCCCCCGAATCCCAGGAATCACAGCGCCTCCAGGCCACGCGAGGCGAGCGCGAACGCCGCGTGCGGGTGATCGTCGGCGAGGAGTCCGGCAGCGAACAGGCAGTACTCCCGGTCGACGTAGAACTTCGGCGAGACCGGCCGCAGCGAGGACGGCCACCGCTCGTCGGCCACCCCACCCTTCAGAATGGACTCCGGGTCGGCGGCGTGGCGGAACACTCCGCCCGTGCCGATCAACCCGGCGGACTCGCGCATGTCCTTCCCCTCCTGGATCCGCACCGGGCCGGTCACGCCGTGCTGGACGGTGAGGTGGCCGACGTGCCTCCCGACGGCGAGCGCGGTGGCGGCCGTGGCCAGTTGGGCATCCACCGTGTACTGGTCCGCCGTGGCCGGGACCGTCGACCGGTGCGCCGCCAGCTGCCTGCTCGCCGCGGTCAGCCGGTCGAGGTCGTCGATCCCGCAGCGGGTGGCCAGCCCGGGGTCCTCGGCCACCCGTGCGACGATCCCGGTTGCGTTGCTCCGAAGGCCGAGGTCGCCTTCGACGGTCCGCTTGCCGTGCGGCTCCTCGAGTCCGGTGTAGACCACGCCCGCCCGCCGCGTCGCGGCGCCGACCGAGTGGACATCGGTGGTCGCCCCACCGATGTCCACGGCCAGCACGGTGCCCAGCCCCGGCTCGACTCCGGCGATCCCGTCGGACACCACGGCCAAGCCCTTGAGCACGGCCATCGGAGTGGGCATGCGCACCGGGAACGCGGCATCCCGGAACAGGTGTGATGCGGTGATCCGCCGGACGAACTCCCGCCGTATCGCGTCCCGGCAGCCGGCCACGACCAGTTCGCCGACTCGTGGCATGACGTTCGCCGTGACGGCACACCCCTTGCCGGCCGCGGCCAGCAGCGCGGCCGCCTCGTCGGCGGCGTTGCGGTTGCCGGCCAGGATGACCGTGCCGGTGTACGCCGACCCGGCCAGCAGGCCGGCGTTGTGCACGACGGCCGTCCGGTTCCCGCCATCCGCGCCACCGGCCAGCAGCACGATGCCCGGCTCGAGTGCGCAGATCTCCGCCACGTCGGCGGTGGTCAGCTCGTAGGAGTAGGTGGCGATCAGCCGTGCGCCGGCGCCGAGTGCTGCACGCCGAGCGGCTTCGACGGTGAGCGACGGGGTGAGCCCGATGGCGATCATCCGCAGGCCACCGCCGGCGCTGCTGGTCGCCTTCACCAACTCGGGCCGGGCGGTGTCCCACGGCGGGTCCAGCGATCGGCGGGCCGCGGCGTACCCGTCTTCCAGCGCGGTGTCGGTGGTCGTGGCGGCCTGCCCACTGGCCAGCAGGGAGCCGTCGCGCAGGTCGACCACGCGTACCTTCGTGAAGGTGCTGCCGAAGTCCACGAGCACGGCGGGCCGAACGCTAGCCGGTCCCACCGGTGGCACCCCCGATCGCCAGCGTCATCAGCGGGACGTGTTGCTGGGCGCCGTACAGGTCTGTGTCCCAAAAGGACCCGGCGGAGGCCCGGCGCGGCATCGTCACCTTGATCCCGAGCCCCTTGCGGTACACGTGCACGGCGACCTCGCCCGGGTCGCGGTGGTACAGCCGGGCGATCGCGTCGACGGTGATGGCGTCGGCCGCGAGCACCCGGTCGAGGTCGGCCTCGGACCGGAAGAGGACGTCCAGCGTCACCTCGTAGGGACCGGCGTTCTTGCTCCGGATCACTGAGGCGACGTCCTGCAACCTGTCGACCATGTGCTTTCCTCCTACACCAGGTAGCCGCGGCTGATCGAGAAGACGTCATTGACGATGTCGCGGTAGTCGATGGTGGAGCCCTCGCCCCGACCGACCCGTTGGGCCAGCCGCTCCTCGTGGAACGCGCGTGACTCCGCTGTGATCGGCAGCCGACCCGGGTCGACGAACCGCACCGCGCCCTGCGCGTCTCTGGCCACCATGACCTCGCCCCGGCACCGGCGGCTGGCGGCGAACGGGACGTCGAGGACGCCGGCGGCGAACCCGCGCACCGCGGCCAGCGCGGGATCGCCGTCGCCGAGGTCGAGGCTCGCGTCGATCAGTGACGTCATGTCCAGCTCGGTGCTCCGCAGCTCCGCCGCGTACTCGTCGGAGGTCAGCGGAACCCGTTGGCAGGACATCATTCCGGTGATCTGGCGGATCGCCCGCAGCGTGCTTGCGTTGGCTTCCTTGGTCGGAATGCCAACTCCTTCCTCGACCGAGTTGTTGATGAACTCGTTGACCCCGCCCAGCATCCCGGTGACGGTGTTGTAGCTGATCAGGCCGTACGCCCGGGCCACGTCGTCCGGATACCGCCCGGCCCAGGTCTTGCGGTCCACGGTCACCGTGCAGTCGTCGAAACCGAAGCGATCGAGGTAGCGCCGGCACACCTCGGGCACCACGGTCGAGGCGGCGACGTCCTGCAGCAGGTTCCCCATGAGCCGCACGTCGACCGAGAAGCTGCGCACCCCCTGGGTGGCGGCCATCAGGCATTCCAGCGCGGCGCACGCGCCCAGGATGGACATCGGGAACGGTGTGGAGTTGCCGGCTCCGTGGATCTGCATGCCGATCGGGACGCCGCGCTCGACGTACGCACCCGCCAGCCGGAAGACGTACTGCCAGTTCGAGATCGCCGCCTCGAAGGCGACGTCGCCCGAGTAGTGGATCGTGTAGTAGACCGGGCCGGCGGTCATGCTGGTCATGCCGCCGGCGAAGGCGACCTCGGCGGCCAGGCGCGGGTCCACGGTTCCGATCCGCATCTCGATCGGCGCGGTCGTCGCTCCGATCAGCTTGCGCACGCCGGGGACGCCGTGGTTGACGACCGGGAAGCCGTTCAGCTTGTCCCGGTCGGAGTCGGTGACATTGCTCAGGAACTCGTCGACGACCTCGAACCTGAGGTTGCGGGTCTGGCTGTCGATCTGGGTCGGCAATATGTCGGCGGTCCCGACGTCGGTCAGGTAGTTGAGCAGCTCGATGTGGTCGTCCAGCCTCGGCACGCCGGCGAGCGGTTGCAGCAGCACCTTGCCGGTGGCCAGCGCGTCCGCGCGCATGCGGGGGACGTTGCGGCTCGCCGGTATCGTCGCGTGGAAGGCCACCGCGTCATCGAGGTCCACCTCGGCACCGGTCGGCCAGCCGGCCAGCACCTCGCGCCGCCGCGCCGCGAACTCGTCGTCCGCGATCCGGGTGTCGGTCACGGTCATGATCGCCCCCGAACCCTGGCCAGATCGGCGGACAGCTCCCGGACCGCGTCGCCCGGGTCCATGTCCGGCGGGTACACCCGGTCCACCCCGAGCTCGTCCTCGAACAGCCGCCTTACCTCGTCCCACGGCGGTCGCCGGATGGTGAGCTGGCCGCCGACATAGATGAGGATGTCGGCGAGCCCGGCCTCGACGCATGCCTCCCGGAAGCCCCGCAGGGAGATCTCCGCGTGTCCGTTCAACGAGGACACGAACATGGCGGCCGCGTCGGTCTCCAGCGCCGCCGCGACGAACTGCTCCTGGGAGACCAGCACGCCCAGCGGCACCACGTCGTAGCCCGCCTTGCGCAGTGCGTACTCGATGATCCGGATGCCGATGACGTGGACGTCGTCGCCGATCGTCCCGGTCAGGACGGTTGGAGCTGAGGCCGCCATGTCGCTTACCTTCCCGAGTCAGGCAGCTTGGCCGACAGCGTGCGGTGCTCGTCGGTGGTGATCGTGGCGCCCGGTCCGATGACCGCGGTGGACTCCTTCTCCTCGACCACCGCCGGCCCGGTGAGCAGCGTGCCGGGGCGCAGCGCCAGCCGGTCGTACACCGGGGTGTTCAGGTAGTCCCCGACCTCGGCGAAGTACACCGGCCGGGTGCTCTTCAACGTTTCACCGGTCGCCGCCGAGTCCTGTCGACCCAGCTCCACGGTCGGCACCGGCCCGGTGGCCACCAGCCGCCAGGTCAGGATCTCCACCAGGGGAGCGGTGGCCGGCACTCGGCCGAACCGGTCCTGGTACTCCGCGACGAATGCGGCCATGATCGCGTCCACGTCTCGCCGCTCGACGTGCTCGGCGGCGACCGGTACCTCGATCTCGTGCCCCTGGCCGACGAACCGCATGTCCACGCTCAGCAGCAGCTCCATGTCCGCGGCCGGCACGTCCAACCGGCGCAGCGCGTTCGTGCCCTTGCCCACCAGGTCCTCGACGATGCCCTGCGCGGCCGCCCAGTCGATCGAATCGAGCCGGAAGTAGGCACTGTGCGTGAAGTCGAACCGCTTGGGCGCGACCAGGAAGCCGAGCGAGGACAGCACGCCGGCGCGGAACGGGTAGATCACCCGGTCCATCCCGAGCACCTGGGCCAACCGGTAGGCGTGCACCGGCCCCGCGCCACCGAACGCGAACAGCGCGGCGCCGCGCAGGTCGTGGCCCTTCTCCGCCAGGTGCAGCCGCATGGCGCTGGCCATGTTCTCGGTGACCACCTCGATGATCCCCGCCGCCGCCTCGGTCACCGACTGGCCGATCCGGTCGGCCACCTTCTCCTCGATCGCCCGGCGCGCGGCGTCGACGTCCAGTCGCATCGTCCCGCCGAGGAAGTAGTCCGGGTTCAGCAGCCCGAGCACGGCGTCCGCGTCGGTGATCGTCGGCAGCTCACCACCTCGCCCATAGGACACCGGCCCGGGGGAGGCCCCCGCGCTCTGCGGGCCGACCTTGAGCAGGTCCATCTCGTCGACCCAGGCCACCGAGCCGCCGCCGGCACCGATCTCGATCATGTCGATCACCGGGACCTTGAGCGGGATGCCCGAGCCGGCCTTGAACCGCTTGACCCTGGCCGACTCGAACTCGTGCACCACGGGCAGCGCGCCGTCCCGGATGGCGCACATCTTCGCGGTGGTCCCGCCCATGTCGAAGGACACGTAGTCCTTCTCGCCCACGAGCCGGCTGAAGTACTGGGCGGCCAAAGCCCCGCCGGCCGGACCGGACTCGACCATCTTCACCGGGGCGGCGGTCGCGTCGGCGACGTTGCTCAGCCCGCCGCTGGACAGCATTACGTACAGCTGCCCGGCCAGCCCGTCCTGCCGCAGCCGGTCCTCGAGGTCCTTCAGATACTCGGCCACCAGCGGCTGCACGTAGGCGTTGGCCACCGCGGTGCTGGTCCGTTCGTACTCCCGGATCTCCGGCACGATGTCGCTGGACACGGTCAGCGCCACCTCGGGCCACGCGGCGCGGACGAGCCGCGCGGTCTCCTGCTCGTGCGTCGGGTTGACGTGCGAGTGCAGGAACGCGATGGCGATCGCCCGCACGCCGCGGGCGCGCAGCTCGGTGACCGCCCGCAGCACGGCGTCGCGGTCCAGTTCTTTCCGGACTTGTCCGGTTGCGTCGATCCGCTCAGGGATCTCCAGCCTGTTCGTCCTGGCCACCAGCGGCTCCGGGCGCTCGAAGGCGAGATCGTAGATGTCGTACCGGAACTCCCGGCCGATCGCGATCACGTCCCGGGCGCCCTGGGTGCACAGCAGCCCGATCCGGCACCCCTTCCGCTCGATCAGCGCGTTGGTCACCGCGGTGGTCCCGTGCACGAGGAACGACACGTCGGACATCTCGATGCCGGTCTCTGCGCGCAGGGCGGCCAGCCCGCTGGTGACCCCGTCGATCAGCGAGCCGGGGGTGGATAGTGTCTTGCCGATCTCGATCCGCCCGGAGCTGGAGTCGATCAGCGTGAAGTCGGTGAACGTGCCACCGATGTCGATGCCGATCCGCAGGTCGGGGGTACTCATGCGGTCTCGCCTCCCCGGTATCCGTAGTACTGGGCCGCGGCGGTGGCGCTGACCAGGCCCTCGGCCACGTCCTGCTCGATCAGTGCTGGGTCGCGGGTGGTCGGGTCGCCGTACCCGCCGCCGCCGGCGTAGTCGAGCCGGAGCACGTCGCCCTGCCTGACCTCCATCCGTCCCTTGCTCGGAATCGGCACGTCGTTGAGGTGCAGCGCGGCCGGGCGGCCGGGCAGGCCGCCGAGCAGGCCCTGTGCCGGGTGGTCGACTCGGTCGAATCGGGTGAGCAGGGTGGCCAGCTCCGCGCCGAGGTACTCGATCACCACTCGTTGGCCGAGTCCACCCCGTTGGGCCCCGGGCCCGCCGCTGTCAGGGAGGTACTGTCGCTCCCAGAAGAGCACCGGCGCGATGCTCTCGGTGACCTCGACGGCCTCACCGCCCGCGTTGGTGGGGAACCCGGTGCAGGAGTGGCCGTCGGCCCTCGCGCCGGCGCCCATGCCACCATTGGGGAACAGCAGTTGCCCGAACCGCTTGCCGTTGCGGTCGATCCCGGAGATGGTCGCCCGCAGGCCGGGGCAGGACCCCGAGTCGGCGATCACGTCGTCCGGTACCACCTGGGCCAGCGCGCCGAGCGCGGCCGCGGCGACGAAGTGCCCGGACATCGACCGCACCATGACCGGCGCGGGGAACTTCGCGTTGAGGATGCATCCCTCGGGGATCCTGACGGTGATCGGCGCGTAGGAGCCCTCGTTCTTCGGCGTCACCGGGTCCAGCACGCACTTTACGGTGTAGCAGGCGAACGCGTAGGCGTAGTTGAACACGGTGTTGACACCGGCCTTGACCTGCGGCGAGGTCCCGTCGAAGTCGATCTCGATGTCCGACCCGGTGACCCGGACCGTGGCCTGGATCGTGAGCGGCTCGTCGAACCCGTCGGCCACCACGGCGTGGGTGTATTCGCCGTCCGGCAGCGCCGCGATCTTGTTGCGCATCACTGCCTCGGACCGTTCCTGGATGGCCCGGCCAAGCACCCCGAGGTCACCGAGGGACTGGTAGCGCAGGAAGTCCACCAGCCGCTGCCCGCACACCTTGGCGGCGGAGATCTGCGCCTGCAGGTCGCCGAGGAAGGTGTCCGGCATCCGCACGTTGGCCCGGATGATGTCGTAAACGGAGGCGATGTCCTCGCCTTCCTTGGCCAGCTGGCAGAAGTCGAACCGCAGGCCCTCTTCGTAGGTGTCCTTCGCCTCCACGGTCGCGCCCCGCCCGCCGATGTCGGACTTGTGTGCTGCGTTGAGGGCGAATGCCATCAGCCGCCCGTCCATGAAGATGGGGGAGATCAGCGTGGTGTCCGGGGTGTGCCCGGTGTTGGTCCACGGGTCGTTGTGGATGATCAGGTCGCCGTCCCGCCAGTTCTCCAGTGGGATGCGGGTGAGCGCGGTGCGCATCACCCGGCCCATGACCCCGGCGAACGACGGCACTCCGGTGCTGTTCTCGGCCAGCGTGGTCCCGTCCGGAGCCACCAACGCGCAGGCGAAGTCGTTGGATTCACGCACCACCGTGGAGAACGAGGTCCGCCGCAGGACGATCGCCGACTCGTCCACAATGGACATGAGGCGGGCCCAGGAGATCTCCAGCTGCACCGGGTCCGGCTCACTGGCGCCTCCCGCAGGACCGGCACTTCCCATTGGCTCCTCCATTTCAGACGGTCTCGTACGCGATGGGAAAGACCTCGCCGGGCCCGTCGAGACCCATCAGGTGGTAGACGCAGAACTCGTACGCATCCCCGACCGGGATCACGTCCGGGCCGAACGGCAGCGCGATGTTTCCGCTGGTGCACAGCATTCCGGGGTAGGCCTCGTGCAGGTAGTACTGCTTGGCCACGGCACCGACCGAATAGGCGATCTCCCTGGTGTCGCCGATGACGTCGATGACCACCAGCATCTCGACCGGCGTCTCGTCCAGCGCGTCCACCTCGTGGAACATCGTCGCGCCCTGCCCGTACCGGCGGAACCGAACCTGGTAGCTGGACTCGGGAATCTGCTCCCGGAACACGTCGCCGACGATGCGGCGTACCCGCTCGGCCACCGCCTCGGCCTGCGCGATCATCCGCGGATCCCGGATCCCGCCGATCGTGATGCACCGGAAGCCTGCCCGCCGAGCGCCCTCCAGCTTCACCTCGTACTCGTTCGATGGCACCCATCGTGAGCCGGTCACCTTGACCACTCCCGGCTCGACCTGCTCGTACTCTGAATCGGACACGTCGATCACGCCACCCGGCTCGCCCATGGTGAACGGGTTCGACTGCTCGTACATGCTGTGCGCGGCAACCGAAACCGGTGTGCACCGCCGGTCCGGATTCATCGACTCGACCAGGAACTCGACGTCCCGGATCGTGCCGAGCGCGGCGTCCCGCCCGCCCGGTTCCGCGCACAGCGAGGTGCACTCGATCAGCTTGGCCAGATGCATGGCCAACCCGGGATCGGCGCCGCGCATGCGGGGCAGCGCGGCGAACATGCTGGTGTCACAGGCACGTCCGGCGATCACGACCTCGGCGCCCTCGTCCAGCGCCCGCTGGAACGGCTCGACTCCCATTTGCGCCACCAAGTTCGTGCACTGCTCGAGGTTCGAGGTGGTCAGCTCGCCGGCCTGCCCGCACGGGCGCACCCGGCCCTCGGACAGCCGTTGCGCGGCCAGTTCCCGGTCGACATCCGAGCGGATCGTGGCCATCCGGAACGAGTGCCTCTCGGCCTTGGCGACCTCGCGCACCACCTCGAGTACCGCGTCGAGGTGCGCGCTCGCACCGGCAGTGCCCGCCGAGCCGATCAGCAGCGGCACGTTCAGTTCTCGTGCCGCCGACAGGACCAGCCCCACGTCACGGCGCAGCGCCGCGCCGCCGACACCCATCTGGCCGGAGCCAAGATAGAACGGGCCGGGATCGATCGACCCCATGTCGGCCGCGAGCACGTCCGGACTCCGGCGCACGCCGGCACGCAGGGCCTTCTCGGGTATCCCATATCCGAGCTGACCCGAGGCCGACAGGCACTTGATCTCCACTCAGCTTCCTTCGGTCGTGGTGGTCGCGGCGGTTGCCGGGCTGAGCCGGCGGGTGCGCGCCTGCCGGCGGCTCGCGACGACCTCGATCACCGTCGGCACCGCGACGAGGATCAGGCCGGCGAGGTCCCGGATGTCGTCCCCCGGGCCCATGAGCGCCACCGCACCGGCGCCGATCAGGATCCGGTTCACCCACTCGAGCCTGGTCTCGTTGCCGAACCCCTGCAGCGCGAACACCGCGGCGATCACGACGATGCCCGACCGGGCCACGGCGAGAGCGACCTCGTCGAACGTGAAGTCGCCGTACAGTGTCAGCGCCGGGTGGTACACCAGCATGAACGGCAGCACGATCTTGCTGATCGCCAGCCGGATGGCCTCCCAGCACGATCGCCAGAGCCCGGCTCCCGCGATCTCCGAGGTGACCACGACGGTGGTCGCCACCGGTGGCGAGATCTGCGAGAACATCGCCCCGTACAACACGAACAGGTGCGCCGCCAGGACCGACGATCCCATTTGGATCATCGCCGGAGCGACCATGACCGCGCCGATGACGTAGCACGTCGTGGCCGGCAGCCCCAGCCCGAGCAGGACGCAGGCCAGGAACGACAGGATCAGCAGCAGGGTCAACGAGTCGCCGGCCAGGTCCAGCAGGTTGTTGGCGAAGATCAGCCCGATGCCGGTGTAGTTGATCACCGCCGTGACCACCGAGGCCAGGATGACCATGCTGCCGATCGCCGCGCCCATGTAGGCGCCCTTCTCCAGTGCGCGGAGCATGGACCGCACGCTCATCCGGTTCTTGGTCAGCGCGACGGAGATCGGGACGGACAGCACGCCGAACAGGGCGGCACGCTCCGGTGGGTAGTCGGAGAGGACCAGGACGAGCAGCAGCACCAGCGGCACGAAGTAGTACCAACCGTCCCCGAAGGACTCCCTCCGTCTGGGAAGCTCCTCGCGTGGCATTCCGACCAGCTTGCGCCGCTTGGCCTCGACATCGACCGAGAGGAACATGGTGGCGTACAACGCGATCGACACCAGGACCGCGGCCAGCGCGATGTCGCTGTACCCGATACCCGTCAGCGCCACCATGATGAACACGCTGCCGGCCATGACCGGTGGTGTGACCTCCCCGCCCATCGAGGAGACGCTCTCCACGCCGGCGGAGAACTCCCGGCGGTAGCCGGCCTTGCGCATCATCGGGATGGTGAACTGCCCGGTCGACGCGGCGTTGGCGATCGCACTTCCGGAGATCATCGCGAACAAGGCGCTGGATGCGATGGCGACCTTCGCCGCGCCGCCACGCAGCGCGCCGAAGAACGCCATCGCCAGTCGCGAGTAGTACCCGGTCGCACCCGACTCGATCAGGAACGCTCCGAACAGCACGAACATGAAGACGAAGGTCGCGGAGACTCCCGTGATGCTTCCGTAGAAGCCTTCCGAGGTGAGGAACAACCGTTCCAGCAGCCGATCCCACGAGATGCCGCGCTGCTGCAGGAAGCCGGGCGCGTAGTCGGAGAACCGGGCGTAGAGGATCGCGACGATCACCACGATCGCCATCGCCCAACCGACCACCCGAACACTCAGCGCCAGCGCCAGGACGAGCATCACCGCGGACATGACCAGCAGGTACGTCGGCTGCTCCGCGCCCGCGCTGGCGAACACCGAGTAGAAGTTGACGAACGCGTAGACGCTGATCCCGGTGACCACCACGGCCAGCGCGAGGTCCAGCTTGCTCCCGGCGCGCTTCCCGTGCTGCTTCCACCAGATGCCCCTGCTGAGCAGCAGCAGGACCATGACGAACGCGACGTGCACGATGTACTTGCCATGCTGGGTCATGAACCGGTAATCGACGGTCACCAGCTGGAACAACGACATCGCGATGGCCACGCCACGAACGAGGTGTCGCTGCCAGCCCTCGGTCTTTCCCAAACCGTCGTCGACGAACGCGCTGGTGTCGTCGTCGCTCAGCGTCGCGCGCTTCAAGAAAGGAACCCTCCTCCCCACGTGCCGGCGACCGGATCTATTCCGCGCCGCGTGGCATGGCCCCGATTTCCTTGAAGTAGCGGGCGGCTCCCGGCGCGAATTCGACGCCGACCTCATCGAGGTAGTCGAGCGCGCTCACCGCGTACTCAGCGCTGAACTGCTTGCCGGTGCTGTGCAACTCGGCCAGTTCTTCCAGGTGCTCGTAGAGCGCCTTCGTGTACTGGTAGATCATTTCCTGGTCGACGCCGTCGTGGGTGACCAGGTAAGAACCCTTGGCGACCGTTCGGCTCTCCATCTTGATCTCCGGGTACGCCGACGCGGGGATCGTGTACTCGGCCCACTCGGGATAAGTCTCGCGGATCTTGGCGATATCGTCCTCGCTCAACGAGAGCAACTCCAGGTCCACCAGCCTGCTGGTCTCCAGCAAGGTCGCGAGCGGAACCCCGGTGGGGATGCCGATCGCCTGCACGTTCCCGTCCTTGATGGCCTGCAGGCCCGGTTCAACGTGCAGGTTCTTCGCCTCGATGTCGTCGAAGGAGATGCCCCAGCCAGCATCGAGCAGCTCCTTGTTGGTGACCTCCATGCCCGTTTCCGGATTGCCCACGGCCACCGGCTTTCCGCGCCAGTCGGCGGGGCTGCTGATTCCGGAGTCCGCTCGGACCAGCCAGTGCATGACGCTCGGATACGCGTTGAACACCACCTGTAGTTTGCCGGTGTCCTTGCCAGAGGCCTGCAATTCACGGAAGGTGGGAGCGCTCATCCAGCCGAGTTCGATATCGCCTGCCAGCAGGAGCTCTGCGTTCTCGGCGTTCGACCCGGCCGAGACGCGAACGTTGATGTTGAGATCCTTCACGTAGTCGGCCACCACCTCAGCGGTTGCCGACCCGAGTTCGTAGTAGGTCCCGCCGGGCGGCGCGGTGCCCATCACCCAGTCGGTCGAGCTGGCCCCGGAGTCGCTGGGGGAGCCGCACGAGGCCACCAGGGCCAGGCACATCGCACCAGCAGCGAGAGCCAGCCTGCGGCGACGGTTCGCAGTTTTGATCATGACATCACCCTTGATATACGCCGGGGAGGCACTGAGGTGGAACGGAGCGAGTGGGCCCAAACTGAACTGTCCGGTCAGTATAGTGACCGCTGTCCTCGACGCCGTCAAGTAGCAATTGGACCGTCGTGGGTCCTATGTGGAGACTGCTCGGGAAGCTGTGATGCTGGCCACGTCCCGACCGTTGAGCCGACCGGCTAAGATGTTTGGGCTAGTCCTATGGGGCCGGCGCGAATGCCGCAGTAGCTCACGGAGTCTCCGGCGCGGGCGACCGCCGGCTCGATTTGCCGCTGGCTCGCAGTAAGTAACGAGGGTTCGTCAGAGGCGCGGGCCGCCTGCCGCTGTCCATGTTCCGTCGATGACGAGGCAGGTGCCGTTCACGTAGGTTGCGGCGTCCGAGCACAGCCAGACCACGGCCTGCGCCACTGCCCTCCGGACGACCGAAGCGCCCCCGCACACCCAGATCGCGGCATTCCAGGTCTTCGAGGCCAACACCGGCCCGGCACGGGTGGTCGGGCTGCTCGGCACCCGGGAACAGCAGGAGCGGTTCCTGCGGCCAATCGTCGCCGGCGAAGCGCCGATGGCCGTGTCCATCTCCGAGGGCCGGCTCCGCGGCGACCGATCTCCGCACGTCCGCCCGCCTCGACGGTGACCACTACGTCGTGAACGGCACGAAGCGCCGGTGTTCCTGCGCCGGCCACGCGGAGCGGTATCTCGTGCACGTCCGTCTGTCCGACACAGCTCATGGTGGTAGCCGACGCGAGATTCGGCGTCAACTACGGCTTGGAACGACTGCACCTCACCTCACCGGTGCCGGTCGGTTCGGAGACTCGTCTGCATGGTCGAATCGTTCGAGCCCGAGGTCGGATGACGGCTCCGTGCGGTACCACGTCACGGTGACCGTGGAGTGAGGGGCAACGCCGTGCCCGCAATGGTGGGTGAGGTGGTGTATCTGCGGTTCCCGAGCCCGCCGCGCCGCTGTCGGGATTGCATGGTCGTCCCGGAGTTCGGCGAAGCGCGACCCGCGCCATCGCCGCACCGATTGCGCCACGTACTCCGCCGCGGTGATGTTCCAACGACATCGGCCCGATCAGCGAGTTCCTCGCCACTCCGGCGGCGAGGACCCAGGTCGAAGTCGTTAGTCTGCACGGTCGGGATGCGGCGATGTCCCCAGGCCGGTCGTTGGGTGCTCGTGGGCATGTTGTGCGCGGGTCGACGGTGGGGCCGTGTGGTGGGTGACCGGTCCCCGATCAGCCGCATTCACTCGCTGAACCGCACCGACAGCCGCACCGAGTGCTACGGACTGGACGTGATGGCCGTGCACGTCCAGTCTCAGTTCGGGGCCCACTGACCACTACCGTGTCAAGGTTGGACGGCCAGGGCTACCACCTGGGAGTTTTGACGTTGTTGGCGACGCCTGAGAACTGACCCCTATCGACGGGGTCGAACGGTGCCAAGCCCCGTTGTGTGGAGGAGTCCCTGGAGACCGGGATCTAGGCGGGCGTGGCCCGAGTTGGGAAGATCGTCAGGGAGAGCGAAGGCACGGCGCCATCGAGGTTGTCTGGCATCTTCTCCATGGACAGATCGAACGCGGCACGCAGGATTCGCTGCCGGGTCTGTGTCGTGGCCTCGGCGCTGGCCCGCATTACATGGTTCGCTTGGCTTTTGTGGCCGTGCGGGTCGACACCCGGTCGCGCTTGATGTCGACTCGGACTCACATGCTTAGGTGGAGCGCAGCGTCTCGATGGCCTCCGCGGTGCTCATCACGTCGGCGTACTTCTGGCCGATGTCGAACAGGTTGACTTGGTGGATCACCTCGGCGCGGTCGTAGCAGGCGTCGTGCGGCACCAGGACCCGGAAGTTGTACGCGAACGCGTCCACGGTCGAGGACCGGATGCACCCGCTCGTCGTGCAACCGGTGATCACCAGGGTGTCGACGCCCAGGTCGACGAGGTGGCTGACCAGGGGAGTGGCGAAGAAGGCGCTCGGGTGCTTCTTCGGGATCAGCAGGTCGGACTCGGTGGGCGCGATGTCCGCTACGAATTCGTAGCCCTTCGCGGGGATGTCCATGATCGCCGGCACCTTCGCACCCAGCCTGCCCGCGTCGTGGGCGCCTTTCGGCGCCACGTGCGGGTAGATCACCGGCCAGCCGCGCTCGCGGAAGAGCGCTACGACCGGCGTGATGTTTGCGACCGCGTCCCAGCCGACCTTGCCGCATGCCGTGGTGTAGTCCCCGAGCGCCTCGTCGAACGGCTTCGGTGTGTTCCCGACGGTGCGGTACTGGACATCGATCACTAGCAGGGCTGGCCGCTCGCCCAGCCCGATCGGCCTGCCGAACCCGGCGGCGGCGTACCGGCGCTCGACCTCCGCGTCGACCGCGGGTGTCCAGGGTGCGTTCATCGGTCCACCCTCGCCGACTCGAGCGCGGCCGCGCCGCTGACCGGGCGGGACAGGTACTGCCCGGCGCCGGAGCCGGTGAGCTTGCCGTCCCGGACCAGCACCGTGCCGCGATTGACCGTGTGCCGCACCGAGCAGCTCAGCTCGTGGCCCTCCCAGATCGAGTAGCCGCCCCCGCTCGCCTGGTCCTCGCGCGCGACAGTCATTGCGGCGGTCGGGTCGACGATCGCGAGGTCGGCGTCGGAGCCCACCGCGATCACGCCCTTGCGCGGGTACATGCCGAACAGTTGCGCCGGCCGCTCCGCGGTGGCCCGCACGACGGACGCGAGTGGGATGTTGCGCCGGGTGGCCCCGTCGATGGTCACCGGCAGCAGCGTCTGCAGGCCCGGGAACCCGGCGGTGGCCTTCCAGATGTCCGGCGCCTTCTTGGAGAAGTGCCTCGGTACGTGGTCCGAACCGACGACGTCGATCCACCCGTCGCGCAGCGCCGCCCACAGCGCGTCGGAGTCCGTGCGCTCGCGAAGCGGCGGGTTGACCTTGCCGAACAGTCCGACCGGTGAGTCGACGTCGTGGGTCAGGTAGTGCGGGCAGGTCTCGACGAAGATGTTGTCGTAGCGCTGCTTCTCGCGCAGCAGGACGTCGAGCGCCTCGCCGCACGTCACGTGAACGGCGTACATCGACGCGCCGAGGACACGGGACAGGTAGGCGACCCGCTGCTCGGCCTCGGCCTCGACGAACGGCGGCCGCGTCTCGTACCACAGGCGCAGCGGCGGCAGGTCGGGAGCGAAGCCCTGCTCGCGCAGCCGCCACACGATCTCGATGTTCTCCGCGTGCGGGTTGGCCATCGCGCCGTTCTCGGCGACCGTCCGCAGCAGGTCGTAGAGGAACCCGTCGTCGTTGCCGGGCAGGCTGAGATAGGCGCCTTCGTTGCCGCGGAAGTTCATGAAGAACTTGAACGACGAGACGCCGAACTCCTTGATGTAGACCGGAATCTGGGCCACCTGTTCCGGTGTGACCAGGCAGAAGTGAAAGCCGTAGTCGATGATCGAGTTGGTCATCACCGACCTGGCCTGCTCGAACACCTCGGTGTAGGGCACCGGCATCATCAGGTAGCCGAGCTGCGAGGTGACCCCGCCGAGCGCGGCGGCGTGCGACTCGAGGCTCGCGTCCTCGGTGTCCTGCGGCACCGTGATGTCCTTACCCAGGTGGACGTGCGCGTCGATGGCGCCGGGCAGCACCCACGCGCCGCCCGCGTCCAGCACCTCGGCCCCGGGTGTGGCGAAGTCCCGGCCCACCAGACCGGTGATCACCTCGCCCCGCACCAGTATGTCCACATCAGACAACCCGCTGCTGGGCAGGAAAACCTTGCCCCCGGCGATTCTCAGATCGACCTCGGCCATTCGTGGTCTCCTCCTGCTCAGGACGCGTTGCCGGCCTCGCGGAGCGCGTCGATGCGCTCCTGGCCGCCCCACTGGTCGACGAAGCTCTCGATGGTGCGCTCCGCCGCCTGCTTGAACTGCGTGATGTCCGGGTGCTCCTGGATCTCGACCCCGGCGTCGAGGAGCTTCTGCCGCGCCGTGGTCTCCGCCTCGGCCAGCAGATCGTTGTTGGCGTTGCGCGCCTGCTCCATCGCGTCGGTGAACACCTTCTGGTCCTCCTCGGACACCTTGTCCCAAGACTTCTGGCTGATGATCGGGTTGATCACGTCATGCAGGAAGTTCACCATCGACGCATCAGTCACGAGCTGCTGGAAGTTGAACCCGGTGATGGTGTTCAGCGGCAGCGGCAGCCCACTGACCGAACCGGTCTGCAGCCCGAGGAACGCCTGCGAGACGTCCATCTGCACCGGGTTGGCGCCGCACCCGGACAAGAACTTGCTGAGGATCGGCGACGGCGGCACCCGCATCTTCAGGCCCTTCATGTCGGCGCAGGAGTTGACCGCCTTCCTCGCCGTGTAGATCTGCCACGTGCCGAAGTTCCACGGCGGGAACGCCACCAGGCCGAGCTTGTTCTTGAAGTCCGCGACGATCTGCTGGCCCGCGTCGCTCTGCCAGGCCTGGTACGCGCCTTCGTTGGAGCTGAACAGGTACGGCGCGGCGAACACGCCGACCTCGGGCAGCAGTGCCGCGGTGTTCGACGGGTTCTGGATGATCATGTCGACGCTGCCACTGCGGAGCTGGTCGAACGTGCCGCTCACGGTGCCGAGCTGGCCGTTGGGGAAGATCTGCAGCGTGACCCGGCCCTGGGTCTCGTCGTGGATGGTCTTCGCGGCCTCCTTCAACGCGACCGTCGTGGAGTCCGTGTCCGGCAACGCGCTCGCGAGGCGCAGCGTTACCGCCTGACCGTCGCCTCCTGAGCCGCTCGAGTCGCGGGTAGGCGTCGCCCCGCTACACGCGGTCGCCACCATCGCGGTGATCGAGACACAGGCGAGTAGGCCGGCGATCCGGCGCCGCGCGAGTTGTGTTGTCATGTCCATACCTCCGAAATGTGGGCGGTTCAGCCCAGCACCAGCCGCGGCAGGGCGAGCGTGATCACCGGGACGAGAGCGAGGAGAAGGAGGCCGACGAACAGGGCCACCTCGTAACGAAGCAGCGGCTTGGACACCGACTCGATATCGGTGCGCATGATGCCGCAGGCGATGTAGGAGCCGACGCCGACGCCGGGCATGAAGAACCCGAGTCCCATCGCGAGCACGAGGACGATCCCGTAGTGCAGCGGGTCGATCCCCATGGCGGTGGCGACCGGGATCAGCAGGGGAGCGAAGATGATGATCGCGGGCAGTCCTTCGAGGACGGCCCCCATGATCACCAGCAGCACCACGGACAACAGGACGAAGATCGTCGGGTGGCCGTCAAGGCTGGATACGACGGAGCCGAGTGCCTGGGGCACGCCGGAGATCGTCAGGATCCAGGCGAACGAGCTGGCCGCGCTGACGACGAACAGGATCATGCCTGTCAGTGCGGCGGTTTCCTTGACCGAGGACCAAAACCCACGCAGCGTCGCCTTCCGTTCCAGGACCAGGCCGGCGAGCAGCCCGTAGATCACGCCGAACGACGACACCTCGGTGGGGGAGCCGATCCCGCCGAGGATGCCGCCGATGAGGATCACCGGCAGCAGCAGCGCGGGGATGCCCGTCCACACCGCGCCACCGCGCTCTCGCCAGGACGGCCGGGCCAGCTTCGGCATGCCGGAGTGGCGCACCCGCAGGAAGATCACGGTCATCATGACGATGGCGAGTACGGCGGCCGGGACGATGCCGGCGAGGAAGAGCGAGGAGATCGACAGCCCCGTCACCGAGCCCAGCACCAGCAGCGCGATACTCGGCGGGATCGTTTCGTACATGGCGCCGGACGCCGCGAGGCACGCGGTCGCCTCCCGCCGGTCGTAACCCGCGCGGTCGAGCGGGTCGCTGAGCGTCCGGCCGACCGCGGCCATGTCCGCGGCCTTCGAGCCGGACAGCCCGGAGAACAGGAACATGAATATGACGACCACGTAGTACAGGCCGCCCCGGAAGTGCCCGACGAGCGAGTGGACGAGCCGGGACAGGCGGCTGGCGAGGCCGCCGGTCGACATGAGGGACCCGGCGAGGATGAAGAACGGGATCGCGAGCAGCACGATGTCCTGGGTGCTGTCCTCCATGCGCAGGATGACGGTGGACGTCGGCGCTGCCCCGGTGAGGAACAGGTAGGTGATCGGCACGGCCGCCAGCACGAACGCGATCGGCGTGCCGATGAGCAGCAGGGCGACGAACACGACGAGCGAGGCCACCAGCAGCGCCGTCAGCGTGATGTTGTAGACCCACAGCTCGCGCGTGTTGGCGACCAGCACGACCACGACGGCCACCGGCACACCGACCCGTAGTGAGGCGAGGCCCTGCCACGCGCGCTCGAGGCCGAACACCGCAATCATCGCCATGCCGACCGTGGCCGGCACGATGAACACCGCCTGCGGCCAGCCGAGCAACTGGGTCTGCACCGTCCACTCGTCGACGAGCACCGGAATCGAGATGACCGTGCCGACGACGCCGATCGCGACCAGCAGCCAGTTCGACACACTCTCGCAGACCAGGCGCACGCGCTCGGGCAGCCGGTCGAGCAGCACCCGTACCGCGATATGCAGCCCGTGCCGGTAGGCGACCGGCCCGCCGACGAACATCATGATGGTGAGCGCCAGCTGCGCGACCTCGTAGGTCCACGCATACTCCCGGCCACCGATCCAGCGGGCGATCGTGTTGCCGAACAGCAGCACCAGCTCGGCGAGGATCGCCACGCCGAGGATCGCCTCGGCCACCTGGTCGAGCCAGCGCAGCGGGCTGTGCGGCCCGTCGGCGCTCTCGGCGGGTGACGCGTCGCGCTCGGACGGCTGGTGGTCCGGTGCCTTGACTGTCGATTTCACGCCGCACCCACTCTCAGGACACGCTCGGGGCGGGGAACTGGCGGTAGGTGCGGGCCACCAGCGCGGCACAGCTGCGGTCTCCGGTGGGCTCGTGGTAGTCGGTGACGGTCGGCCCACTGGTCCGGATGAACGACATGGTCCCGGTGCGGGTGTAGAGCGGCGCGTGCCAGATTCCCGGGCCGCGGAAGGAGTACGCGCCCGCGTGCATCAGGCCGCGCGCACCCTGCATCAGGTCGCCGTAGATGCGGAAGGACTCCTCGTAGTTGGGGTGCCTCTCCTCCAGCGGGCTCGACCAGCCGGGCCGCATGAACGTCACGTAGGCCTCGCCTAGCGAGTCGCTGCGCAGCACCTTCACGAACGCGCCGAACTGCAGCGTGTCGCCCTCGGTCCAGGTGGGCGAGACCCACGTGCCGTCCGCGGTGCCGACGGCGACCGCGTTGTCCGTCCCGGCCTCCGCCGAGACCTCCGGCTCACCGAAGAAGGCGATGTAGAGGATCAGCGGCCCGATGTCCGGCGCGAGCGAGAACCGAGCTCCCCGCGGCAGGAACACGTAACCGTCCGGCTCGAGTGTGATCCCGTTGAGCGTGCCCGCGCCCTCCAGCACGTACACGTCGGCGCCCGCGGGCAGCGTGCCCTCGTGGCGGTTGCGCAGCTGTACCAGCCAGGTGCACGCGCCGTGCTCAGGATCGGCGCTGAGCACCTTGCGGGTCTCTCCGGCACAGAACAGTCCGTCCGGGACCCGCTCCCACGCGAGCTGTCGCGTTTGGACGAAGTCGACCTCGCCGCGTTTCCACATTCGCCTGCTCCGATCGGTCTGTCAGGTCGCCAGCTGGGCGGCGCCAAACGCGGGCATCTGCCCGGCCAGGGCCGTGGACACGGCCGCCGCGTGCTCGACCAGCGTTGACCCGTAGGCCTCCATGTGCTTGCGGTGCCAGCGGGACTCCGGGCCCGACACCGTGATCGCGCCCACGACCCCGGTCGGATGGAAGATCGGCACCGACAATCCCCCGACGCCGGCGGTCCGGTCGCTGAGGGTCGCGAGGTAGCCCTTCTGGCGGACCTCGTCGAGCTGGGTGCCGATGAACTCGAGGTCCTCGCCCACCTCGCCGGCCTGGTGCAGGATCGCCCGGCGCTCGGCCTCGGACACGAACGCGAGGATCACCTTTCCGGTTGGTCCGGCGTAGAGCGCCAGGTTCTCCCCGAGTTGGACCACGCGGCGCACGGCCTGGCGGCTCTCCACCCCGTCAACGCAGATCCGGCGCTGGTGGCGCCGGACGTGCAGGGTGACGGTCTCATTGGTCTGCTCGGCGATCGTCGCGAGCGTGTCGGTCGCCGCGTTGCGCACGTCGAGCTGGCGCAGGATCTTGGCCGCCAGCGTGATCAATGCGCTGCCCGCGCTGTAGCGCTTGTCCGAGTCACGAAGCACGAACTCCTGTTCCTCCAGCATCTTCAGCAGCCGGTAGGCGGCGGAGTACTGGATGCCGGTGTGCTGAGCGAGCTCGTCGAGGCTTTGCGGTTCTGCCGCATCGACCAGGGAGACCAACAGGTCAAGTGCTCGGCGGGCGGTTTGCGCGCCTGGCTTTCCTGCCACTATGTGACGGTGTTCGTCACTATTCATGAACGAACCGTAGGGGAGCGTTAAACAATCGTCAACAGGCTCACTGTCGGTATCCCGGCTGAGCTGTCTACTCCACTCTGGACTGCGCAGGTCGGACGTTGACTGCCCCCGGATGGCGACTTATGGTGCCTGTAGTTCAGGTATGACAACTTGTGTCAGATAGTGAAGGTCAAGTAGGGAGATTCGGATGGCGGTGCTGCGAATCGGATGCTCCGTGCTGCCGAGCGTGCTGGACCGCGACCAGCCGCTTCGCCTGCCTGCAGTGGGAGAACATCGACGCGCACCTGCAGCTGTACGAGCCGCTGCTCGGCTACGCGGGTGCCGCGCCGGAGCACGCCGGGGCACCGGGGTCGCTGCGCCTCGAGCCGCTGGTCGCGTCCGCGTGGCGTCGCTCGGCCGACGGCCGCACCTACACCCTCGACCTGCCGAAAGGCATCCGCAGCCCGTTCGGCAACGAGCTGACCGCCGAGGACGTGTGCTGGGCGTGGGAACGTTCGATCGGCGTCGGCTCCATCGGCGCCTGGATCGCGCGCAACCTCGCGCTGTACTCGGCGGCGGACGCCCGCGCTCACATCCGCGCCACTGGGCGCTACCAGGTCGTGTTCGACCTACCCGCCCCGACCACGATCCTGCCGCACCTGCTCACGGTGATCGTGCCGACGATCTTCGACAGCACCGAGGCCCGCCGCCATGCCACGGCCGACGACCCGTGGGCGCTGGACTGGCTGCGCACGCACAGCGCGGGCTTCGGGCCGTACACGGTGGAGGAGTGCACCGCGTCCTCGGTCGTGTTGCGGGCCAACGAGAAGTATCGGCTCGGCGTGCGCCCGTTCGACCGCGTCGAGTATGTCGCCATCCGCGACGCCGGCGAGCGCTTCGCCGCGCTGCGGGCTGGGGACGTCGACGTCGCGACCGATCTCGACACCCGGGCGGGCGAGTACGGCGACGTCCGGGTGCACGCCGTGCCGACGACCTGGCAGACGAAGCTGGGCCTGAACGTCACCACCGAGCCGCTGACCGACCTGCGCCTCCGCCGCGCCGTGGCTGCCGCAATCCCGTACGAGCGGATCGTGCGGGACGGCTATCTCGGCAACGCCCGGACCATGGACAGCGTCCTCAACCGCACCGTGTCGGGCTTCGCCGAGGTCCCGGATCTGATCCGGTACGACCCGGACGCGGCGCGGCGGGCCGTCGCGGAGCTGGGCGACCTGCCGGAGATCGAGTTCTACTTTCACGACGAGCTGTCGCAGTTCGCCCGGACCGCCGCGATCGTCGCCGACGGTCTCGAGGCGGCCGGCATCGCGGTCAAGCCTGTGCTCATCGACGGCGCGGACCACAGCTTGCGGCGCATCGCCCGCGACATGCCGATGTACCTCGAGTCCGATGGGCCGATCACGATCGACGGCCGCTACGCGCTGGGCCACGACGTGAACCCGCCGCTCGGCGGGGTGTTCGACTTCACCGGCTACCACTCCGACGCGATCGCGGCGCGGCTCGACGAGAGCCTCGGCGAGCTCGACGACGACCGCGTCCGCACGCTGCTCGCCGAGGTGCAGCGAATCGCGGCGGCGGACCAGCCGTGGGTGCCGCTCGCCGAGCAGATGTTCGTGTTCGGCACCACCGCCCGCGTCGGCGGCTACCGCTGGTACCCACTGTCCCGCCTGCGGCTGCGCGACCTGCGGGAGCGGCCATGAGGATCGTGACCTCGTTCGAGGAGACCCAGGAGATCCTCAAGAGCCGCGCGTTCGGCGTCGAGGGCTCCTACAACGACACGAACGCGCCGCTGCTGCGCGGGTCGCTGATCGGCCTGGACGGTGCCGCGCACCGACAGCGCAGGCGGCTGCTGTCCCGGCTGTTCACCCGCGACCGTCTCGCCGCCTACGCCACCGACGTCGTCGGCCCGGCCACCGACCAACAATTGTCCACTCAGGACGGCCCGCGCGCCGACCTCGTCCCGATGCATGCGACCATCTTCTGGGACCTCGCCGCCCAGCTGATCGGGCTCGACCTTACCGAGGCGGCGCTGGAGCGCACCGGTCCGCTGGATGTGCTCGTGCGGACGATCCTGCGCGGCATCCACGTGAACTACGCGTCGGCGCCGACGCGAACCAACGCTGAGCGCGCGGCCGTCCTCGACGAGGCGATGACCGCCATGAAGGGGTACGAGATCGAGCTGCTCGCACCCGCGACCGAGCGGCGCCGGGAAATGGTGCGCGCGCTGCGTGCTGGCGAAGTCGCGTCCGAGGACCTCCCGCGCGACGTGATCACAGTATTACTGCGGAACTGGGCTCCGGAGTGGACGGAGGATCTGCTCGCCAGGGAGACCGTGCTCTTCATGATCGCCGGCACCGAGAACAGCGGCTCCGCGGTCGAGAGCTGCGTCTACCACCTCGCCGGCTGGTTGTTCGAACACCCGGAGGACTGGCCACTCACGGGGAACGACGAGTTCCTGCAGCGCGCGTTGTACGAGACGATCCGGCTGCACACGAGCGGCCGCAAGATCCATCCGAGGGTCGCAGTTCGGGACGTTACGCTCGCCTCGAGCGGCACCCGGTTCGGTCCCGGCGACCGGGTGGGGCTGCACCTCGCGGCGGCCAATCGCGATCCGCGGGTCTACGGACCGGATGCCGACCGGTTCGACCCGCGCCGCGCCGACCGTCTCGACCGGACGGTCAAGCCCTACGGCACCGGGTTCGCCGCGGGCACCCATATGTGCCTCGGCAAGGACCTGGTCACCGGCGACCTCGGGGCGTCGGGCCGCCCGGGCATCCTGCTCGAGGTGCTCCGCCGCTGGTACCGGGCCGGTCTGGAGCTGAACCCGGACGCGCCGCCGGTGCGTTCCCCCGAACACGAGGACCGGTTCGCCAGTTTTCCGGTCATCTTCACCCGACTGCCAGCCCGACGAGAGGACTCGCGATGACGGTCCAGGACAATCCGCTCCGCATCCAGCTCGACGCCGACGCGGCCGCCTTCCATGCGTTCCTCCTCGGTACCAAGAAGATCTGGGGCACCGAGCTCTACCGCGACGCCGCCCGCGACGCGACCGAACTGTCCACTTCGGTCGGCGACGTCGGAGAGCTGCACGAGCAGCTGCTGGCCACCTCGCCGACCTACCAGACATTCGCCTGGGCCGAGCACTATCTGCAGCAGTTCAAGTACGCCGGCCGCTACGGGCTCGTGCCGCGCTACGAGGACAGCGCCAAGGACGTCGCCCGCACGCTCGACGCCGCCCAGCAGCAGGGACCCGGCGTGGTGGAGCTGAACCCGGACCTTCCGCTGCCCGACTACTACACGAAGACCGACTTCCACCAGCACCCTGGCGGTATCTGGAGCGACGACATCGACGCGTGTGCCTACGAGTTCGGCGCCCGCACCCCGTTCAGCGTGTCGCTCGCCAGCGAGACCGAGCTGCACGACCGGCTGTCGGACATCATCGCCGGATACGAGCCGCGCGACATCATCGACCTCGGCTGCGGCTTCGGGAAGAGCACGTTCTCCCTCAAGCGTAAGCTCCCGGACAGCCACGTGACCGGCGTCGACCTGTCCCGGCCCGCGGTGCGCCTCGCCCACCTGCGCGGCGTGGAGACCGGCCTGGCCGTGGACTTCCTGCAGCACAACGCCGAGAGCACCGGTCTGCCGGACGCTAGCTTCGACATCGTCACCGGCACGATGTTCGTCCATGAGCTGCCCGCCGAGGCGAACCGCAAGGTCTTCCGCGAGGCGCGCCGCCTGCTGCGACCGGGCGGCCGGGTCGTGCTCCTCGACTTCTACCTTGTGCCGGGCGGAGACGTCGGCATGTTGTTCCACTTCGGACAGTCCGACCGGAACAACGAGCCGTTCATGCGTGAACTGGTCGGCATGGACCTCGAGCAGGAGCTGCGCGACGCGGGCTTCTCCTCGGTCACGCTCGCGCCGTTCGAGGAGGAGGACGGCGCACTTGCCGCCGGCGACGGTTTGCCGTCGAGCTGGCGTTTCCCCTGGACGACCATCACCGCGGAGGTGTGAGCCATGCCCGACAACCACCAGTACTTCGGCGATCCGATGATCACCCGCCTGATGACCGCGTTCACCGCCCTCGCGGGCGAGCTGATGGTCACCCGCGCGGCCAACTGGCGGCTGCAGCGCGCGCTGGAGAACGCGGGCGTGCTCGTGCCCGGTGCGGTCGAGGACCTCGGCACCGACCCGGACTACCAGGCATGGCTCGCCAAGGAGCCGGCCGCGTTTTCGAGCTTCGTGATGGCGCCGTTCGTCGAGCCGAACCTGTCGCTGACCGCCGAGCAGGCCCAGGCGAGCGCCTGATGCCGGACCTGTCCGCGTTCTTCGGTGGGACGCGGCCCGCCGGGCCGGCCGCGTTGCGGACGCTGGTCAACGGGGGCGGCGGGGCGATCGTGCTGCCGGGGGTCACCGACGCGCTGTCCGCCCGGCTCGTCGAAGCCGCCGGATTCCCTGCCTGCTACCTCACCGGCGCGGGCATGGCCAACGTGCTGTTCGGCGTGCCCGACATCGGCGTGGTCACGCAGACCGAGGTCGTCGAGCACGCCCGCCGGGTCGTGGACTCGGTGGGCATTCCGGTCGTGGTCGACGCGGACACCGGCTACGGCGGCCACCTGAGCGTGATGCGCACGGTGCACCTGTTGGAGACGGCGGGCGTGGCGGGGATCCAGCTCGAGGATCAGGCGATCCCCAAGCGGTGCGGGCACTTCGACGGCAAGCGCCTGGTCCCGCGCGAGGAGATGGTGGCCCGGCTGCTGGCCACGCAACGCGCGCGCAACGACGTCGACCTGCTGGTCATCGCGCGGACGGACGCCATCGCCGTCGAGGGGTTCGCCGCCGCGATCGAGCGGGCGAAGACGTACCGCGACGCGGGCGCCGACGTGATCTTCATCGAGGCCCTGCGGACGATCGAGGAGATCCGGGCGGTCCCGAAGGAGCTGCCGGACGTGCCGCTCCTGATCAACATCGTCGAGGGCGGGCGGACCCCCGAACTGCCGGCTGCCGAGCTCGACGGGTACGGCTATCGGATCGTGCTACACGCCAACTTCCTCATGCGCGCCATGCTGCACGCGGGCACCGAGGCGTTGCGGGCACTGCACGTGCGTCGGGGGAGCGCGTCGCTGCACGACCGGCTGGTCAGCTGGGACACCCGGCAGAGCCTGGTGGGTCAGGAGCTCGCGGACCAGGTCGAGGACCAGATCCGGGACCGCGCGACCGAGCTGACCGGGTGACCCCGCCCGCTCTTTTCGGCCCGCGCCGCCCGGTGATCGTCCTCGGCGCCGCGCACGGCATCGGTGCAGCGGTGGTCGCGCGACTGTGTGCGTGGGAGATGGTCGACGAGGTGGTGCTCGTCGACCAGGATGCCGCCGGCCTCGAGGCCGTTGCCGCACAAGGGTTCCCGGGCGTGAGGTTGCACCCCGTCATCGCATCACTCGCCGACGACCTGACCGATGCGTGCGCTGTCCTGGACCGCCCCGGGTACGGCGTCGTTACCGCGGGTGTGTTCGCGGGCGGCCCGTCGCTGACCGTCGACCGCGAGTCGATCCAGCGGGTCGTCGAGACGGACCTGGTCGGCGCCGTCCTCGCCGCCCGGACGGTCGCCGCGCGCCTGGCCGAGGTGGGTGGCGGCAGCCTCGCAGTGCTCTCGTCGATCGCCGCCCGCGTGCCCCGACACGAGCAGCTGGCCTACTCGGCTGCGAAGGCCGGCCTCAGCCAGGCGATGCGGGTGCTGGGTATGGAGGTGGCGCCGCTCGGCGTACGCGTCAACACGGTCGCTCCCGGCGCCACGGACACGAGGTTCATTCCACCCCATCTGGACCGCACCACGCTCGCGTCCGGCGACGGCACCACGTACCGCGGCCGCATCCCACGCGGCTCGATCACCACCGCTGACGAGGTGGCCCAGACCGTCGCCGTTCTTCTGTCACCCGCCATGCGCCACGTCTACCTCCACGAACTGGTCGTCGACGGCGGCGAGTCCCTCGGCGTCTGACCCTCGCGCAACACGAACTCGTGCCTTGTTCCATCCGAACACGACGGCAGATCGATGAGTACGTCGGCGAGCTCGACCTTGTGCGGAGTCGCGCTTGCCGGGGAGGCCCGCGTACACGTGCACCCACCGCCGCCGTGCCTCGGCCAGCTCCTCGTCGGTCGTCGGGTCGCCACCACCCCAGGCGCGGGGCAGCTGGTAGCTGACGAACCCGATCGCGTTGGTGATCAGGAAGCCGTAGCAGCGCACGGCGATCGGTCCCGGGATGCCGGCGTCAACGAGCCGAGCGAGCATCGCCTCCATCGCGCCTCGCAAGGCTGTCTGGCTGTCAGTGACCTGCGCGGAGAAGCTGCGCACGACGCTGGGGTGCGTACGCACCATGGTGAGGAACGCCTGCCCCACCAATCATGCGCGATCACCACTCCGAGGCTGCATCCCAGTCGGCCGAGCGGAATAGCGCACGGGATGCGACGCACGGGCCTGGACAGAACGTGTTTCAGCAGGTGACGGCCGCTTACCGAGCGGTGCAGGATCGGCAGGCGTGTGTCGGGCGTCGCCGGTCAGCTCGCGTGCCGCCTGCTCGTCGGTGACGCCGCGGCGGAGCACCAGGAAGATGTGATCGCCCGTCTGCACCCGTCGCGCTGTGCTGGTTGCGCACGTCCAGTGTCTCGCTCACGACACCGATGCCGGCGCGCCGGCGCGGGCGCAGGCTCGTGATCCGGCAGTGCACGGTGATGGTGTCGCCGATCCTGGTCGGACCCGTGAACTTCCAGTTGTCCCACCCGACGGAGACCAGTGCCGTGCCGTCCAGGTAACTCATGCGGCACGACGGGCCCTGCGCGAGCGACCTGCCCAGCGGGCCGTGGGCGACCCGGGTGCCGTAGAGCCCGCGCCGGCAGAACTCCTCGTCGGTATGGATGGGGGAGTGGTCGCCGGTCAGTCCGGCGAACTGGAGGATGTCGCTCTCGCTCACGGTGCGGCCGTGCCGAACTCCTGGCCGACCCGGAGGTCTTCGAAGCAGAGGCCGGGTGTGCTCACTGGTGCCCTCCCGGCGTCGTCGTCAGCGACCATGTTCGGAGCCGCCGTTTGTCGATCTTGCCCGCGGCGGTCTGGGGCAACGGGTCGGGTAGCACCACGATCCGCTTGGGGTTGCTTGTACCTGCCGAGGTGGCCGGAACACCAGCGCAGCACGGTCTCCTCGTCGAGGTTCTCGCCGTGCACCACGGCCAGCACCGCTTCGCCCCAGCGCGGGTCCGGCACGGCGAACACCGCGGCCCGGCGCACGTCCCCGGTTCGGAAGTAGCCGCGTGCGTCGAACGGTGGCTCGCCGCCCGCCCGCGTGAGGTAGCGGTCCATCCGCCAGGGAGTACGCGCAAGGATCTCGCCCGGCGAGCCGTCCGGCACGGCGTTACCGGCATCGTCGACGATCGCTACGTCCACGTTCGGCACGTGTGGCCCGACGCTGCCGAGCCGCTCGGTGACCTGTTGTTCGCGTACCTGTTGGACGGCCATGTCGAGGCTACGGACGTGGCCGTCGAGCAGCTGGCGACGAAAGGCGCCGAAAACGTGGTCGGAGAGGAAGGCGTTGAGCCGGTCGATCACGATGTCTTCGCGGAGGAAGAACGCTCCGGGTCGGGGATGGCCGGGCGGGATGTATCCCTTCGTCGGGGCGCACAGGTAGTAGGTACTTCCCTTGCGGGTCTTGCCGTACATCCGCCGGCCGCACAGCTCGCGGAGTTTGGTGTGCGGGTGGCGGGTGTTGGCTCCGGTGGCGCTGCGGGAGCCGAAGCGATGCCCGCCGACCTCCTGGGTTTGGATGAAGGTGTCGAGGTCGACCATTATCTCGTGCACGGGTTCGGGTGACCAGATCCATTCCGAGACGGCCTTGAGGGCGTGGCGTCGGAGGCTGGGGTCGGTGTGGCCCCATTCAGGACGAGAGTACGAGCAACGATGCGGCCACGACCTCGACCATCGCCTCGCGGGCCGGGCCGAGGTAGCGACGCGGGTCGATGATGTCCGACTCGGAGGACAGTTGCTGTCGTACCGCCGCAGTGAACGCGACGTTGAGAGCGGTTCCGATGTTCACTTTCACGATTCCCGCGGCCACCGCATTCCTCAAGGATGCGTCCGGGACGCCCGAGGATCCGTGCAGCACCAGCGGCCGCGGGACGGCGGAGCGGAGACGTCGGATCAGGTCGACGTCCACTACAGCGGTGCGAGTGGTCATGGCGTGGGCACTACCCACTGCTACCGCGAGGGCGTCGACACCGGTTGCCGCGACGAACTGTTCGGCCTCGTGAGGGTCGGTGCGCACCCCCGGAGCGTGGACGCCGTCCTTGCCTCCCACCTCGCCGAGCTCCGCTTCGACCCACAGACCGCGGGCATGCGCCCATCGGACGGCCTCGCGGGTGAACTCGATGTTGGCGGCGTACGGCAGTTTGCTCGCGTCGACCATGACAGATCCGAAGGCGTGCTCTCCGGCTTCCCGGAGCAGCTCCGGGCTCTCGACGTGATCCAGGTGCAATGCGAGGTCGGCGCTGGATGCGCGAGCCACCGCCGAGCACGCGGCCGCGATCGGCCCCAACCGGCCACCGTGAAAACGCACGGCGTTCTCGCTGATCTGGATGATGGCCGGACGCCCGGCCGCCTCGGCGCCGGTGGCGATCGCCTCCGCGTGCTCGACACAGATTGCGTTGAACGCACCGATTCCGCGCCCGGCTTCTTCCGCCCGTTTCACGACCTTCCCGGTGAGCTCCAACGGCATGGGTCCCCTCCAGAATGGTGAGTGGATGATCCGGGCATGTCGAGCGCCGGACCGGATGGCGGGATGCGCACAGCGCGACGCGTCTCGCAAATTCGCGCATGAATGCGCTATCCTTCTGCATGAACGCGCAGCATTTGTGTGCGTTGCTTGTCCAACGACGGGTCACTCGCGGTGTGGAGAGGAGTGCCGGGCAATGGGGCAGGGTTCTGGTTCGGGAACGGGGGCGTCGGATGCGCCAACGACCCGGCTGCGGCGTGCGGATCGCATATCGGCCATCCTCGAGCGACTTTCCGCGGATCAGTCCCTCGGGGTTGCCGAGTTGGCGGAATCGTTCGGGGTCTCGCAGGCCACCCTGCGGCGCGACCTGCAGGTTCTGAACGAGCAACGACTCGTCACCCGTACCCACGGCGGAGTGTTGGCGCAGGGGATATCCCACGAGCTGCCGGTGCGCTATCGCGACGCGCAGCACAAGGAGCAGAAGCTGCGCATTGCCGCGGAGGCGTGCCGACGCATCCCCGATGGTCCGATCGCCGTCGGGCTCACCGGGGGAACCACGACCAGCGAGGTCGCCCGCCTGCTCGTCGACCGGGTTGACCTCACGGTCATCACGAATGCCTTGAACATCGCCTTTGAGCTCGCGATACGTCCCCAGGTCAAGCTCGTGGTCACCGGCGGCAGGAGTCGCCAGCAGTCCTTTGAGTTGGTGGGCCCGTGGGCCGAGCACACCCTCGGAGGGCTCAACGTGGGGATTGCGATCGTCGGCACCGACGGGATCAGCGCCGATGGCGGTCTGACGACCCACGACGAAGTCGAGGCGCAGACCAATGCGGCGCTCATCAGCCGGGCACGACGGACGATCGTGGTCGCGGACGGGTCGAAGGTCGGCCGCGTGCGCCTGGCTCGCATCGCGGCGTTGGACGACGTCGACGAGCTGATCACCGATGACACCGCGGACAGCGCGGCACTTGACGCGGTACGCGGCGCCGGGGTCGACGTCACCGTGGTGTGAACTGCGGTCACGCATGCGTGCGCGCGTCCGTCGACCGCCAGGCCAGCATGGCCGCGCCCAGGCAGCCGGCCGCATCTCCCAGGACAGCGCTGACGACGCGCGGCGCGGGCGCTGCGCCCATGCGGTCGATCAGGCGCCTCGTCAACGGTTCCACCAGCAACGGCCCGGCACGGGACAGCCCACCACCAACCACGACGACCTGGCTGCCGAGAACCGCCGCACAGGAGGCGAGCACGGCGCCGAGCGCATCGGTCGCGCGCTCCCACACCGCTGCGGCGGTCGGGTCGCCCGCCCTCACCCGATCAGCGACCTCGACCGCTCCCGCGACCTCGGTCCCGCTGAGGTCTCCGTAGGCACGAGCGATGGCCGACGCGGACGCGACCGACTCGAGACAGCCATGGCGTCCGCACACGCAGGTTGTTGCCTGGTCGGGTACGGTGACGTGCCCGATCTCTCCGGCCATCCCACCAGCCGACACGGGTGACCCATCCACCACGAGGGCAGCGGAGATACCCGTGCCCACGGCAACGAAGAGGGAGTCGCGCACTCCCACCGACGCCCCGACTCGGCTTTCCGCGAGACCGCCAGCCCTGACGTCGTGGGCAATCAGCACCTGGCGGTCGAGGCGCGACGAGAGCTCTTGAGAGACCGGGACTTCCGGCCACCCGAGGCTTGCGGCATAGCGAATGGTGCCGCTCGCCTCGTCGACGATCCCCGGCACCGCAACACACACACCGACGACCTCGAGCTGGAGATCCCGAGCGAGCTCAAGCATGGACCGCAGCTGCCCAGCGATCTCGTCGAGCCCTTGTCCCACGGACACCCGCTGTGGTGTCGGAGCACGCATCTCGTGCCGGATCACACCCTCCCGGCCGACCACGGCGCCCTTCATGAACGTCCCGCCAACGTCGAGTGCGAGTACACACGGTGTCGTGGTCACGGCGTCTGAAGTGCGTTCGACCCCAGGATCACGGCTCGAGACAGGTGTCTGGGCCGATCCGGGTCGAGCCCGCGCTCCACCGCGAGTGACACCGCCAGGCGTTGGCACCGGATGAGCTCTGCCATCGGGTCCAGGGTGGGCTCCACGAACAGCGCGGCCGTCGCGGCCACCTCCGCGGCGAGGCCGGGAGGTGCCGCGCCGAGCGACCAGACGACACCGTGCTCGTCACTGATGCTGATCGGCCCATGGCGGTACTCCATCGCCGGGTAGGACTCCGCCCAGGCCAGCGCCGCCTCCCGCATCTTCAGAGCGGCTTCGTGCGCCAGCCCGACCGTCCACCCTCGACCGAGAAAGGTGAACTGTCGACGGTCCTCATGGCCCACCGGGAGGGCGGCGTCCAGGGCTCGCCGCGCATCCGCGATCAGCGGAACGAGATCGTGGCCGAGGTGAGCGCGCAGCAGAGCGAGGGTGGTCGTGGCGAACCGCGTCTGGACCGTTGACTCCTCGTCGGCGAACTCGACCGCGACCACCTGGTCGGCGTGCTCGTGGATCGGGGTGGACGCGCCCGCCGTGATGGCCGTCGTCGAGAGCCGTCCCCGTACCTCGTCCAGCACGTCGAGCACCTCGGTGGTGGTGCCCGACCTGCTGACCGCCAGCAACTTGTCGTACTGACGTCCCCTGGGGAACTCAGAGGCGGGGAAGGCGTCGGTCAGTCCTTGCCCGGCCGACTCGCGCAGGACGGCGTAGGCCTGGCCCATGAACAACGACGTTCCGCAGCCGATGACCGCCACCCGCTCGCCGCGGACCGGCAGGAGACGACCCTCGCTCCGCGAAAGAGGCACGGCCCGGGCCCAGCAGTCCGGCTGGCTGACGATCTCTTCCAACACATGCGACATATGTGGCGATCTCTTTCTACGTGAACTGCGGTGCGATGCGTGAGACGCACGGGCGGATCGCGCTTGCGGGCTGTCCGCCGGTGGCACTACGCCTGGCCATCGGCGAACCATTCGGCCACCTCGGGAGGAGTCGGCCTTACCGTCGCGGGGGATCCGCCGGCGCGCAGGGATGCGGTGGCGGCGCAACCCGCCGCCACCGCGTCGCGGGCCGCGACCGGCGACGTCAGCGTCGGACCACCGTCGCGAACGAACCCGAGGAACTCGGACATGATCCTGACGTCGGCGCCGCCGTGGCCGCCCGCGGTGTCCACCACGGCGACGGATCTGTCACCGGTGGCGCGATAGCCCGATCGTCTGGACCACACCTCGACTCGCGCGCCGACTTCGTCGCCGAAGTTCTCCAGCCGGCCCTCGGTGCCGATGACCGTGTAGTTGCGCCAGTAGTCAGGGGTGAAGTGACACTGCTGATAGCTCGCGAAAGTCCCGTTTTCCAGTCGCATCAGCATCATCGACAGGTCTTCCACGTCGATCACCGGGTTCAGCCCGCGCAGGCTCCTCGGTGGCCAGTTGTTCTCGCGGTCGTACCAGTCCTGCACGGACTGTCCAGGTCGGTGGGCGCGGTCGGTGATGCCCCCGTAGACCATCAGCCCACCCAGCGCGGTGACGCTTCGGCTCACGGAGCCACTCAGCCAGTGGATGACGTCGATGTCGTGTGCACCCTTCTGCAGGAGAAGACCGGTGGTCTTGGACCGGTCCGCATGCCAGTCGTGGAAGTAGTAGTCCCCGCCGTCCCCCACGAAATGCCTGCACCAGACCGCTTGAACGTCGCCGATCGCTCCCTGGACGATCAGCTCGCGCATCGTCGTCACAACGGGCAGGTGCCGCATGTTGTGGCCGACGTACAGGCGGGTTCGGGTGCGCCGGGCGACGTCGAGGATGTGGTCGCAGGCCTCGGTGCTCGTCGCCAGGGGTTTCTCGGCGAACACCGCGATCCCGGCTTCGAGGAAGTCCACGATGATGTCCTCGTGCGTGTGGTCCGGGGTCGTGACGATGACGGCGTCCAGCCCGCGGTCCGTCAGCGCCAGGTAGCTGTCGCAGATGTGCGTCCGGGAGCCGAACCGCCCCTCGGCCCGAGCACGTGCGGTGGGATCGGGATCCGCGCAGGCCGTCACACCCGAACCGGCGCCTGGCCGGTGCACGAGGTCGGCCAGGACGCTGCGCTGTCCCAGGCCCACGATGCCGATCCGCAGATCGTCTCGCATGTTCACCCCTTCATTCCGGTCGTGGCGATACTTGCGATGAACTGCCGTTGGAGGACGGAGAACAGGATGATCATCGGCAGCGACGCCAGCAGCGCGCCGGCCATCAGAACCGGGAAGTCGGTCAACCGCTGGCCCTGCAGTGACGCGAGCCCTGCCGAAAGAGTCATCTTCTCCGGGTCCGTGTTGACGATCAGGGGCCACAGCAGTTCGTTCCACGACCAGATCGTGGTCAACACGCCCAGTGCCATCAGGCCAGGCCGAACCAGCGGCAGCATGACGTACCAGTACACCTGGAGCGGGTTGCAGCCGTCGATGCGCGCGGCGTCCTCGAGGTCGCGTGGCAACGCCAGGAAGAACTGGCGCAGCAGGAAGACACCGAAGGCGCTGAAGAGACCGGGAACGGCGAGTGCCTGCAAGGTGTTCAGCCATCCCCAGGAAGCCATGATCTGGTACTGCGGGATGACGTAGAGCTGCGGCGGGACCATCAGGATCGACAGGCAGAGTCCGAACAGAAGATTGTTCCCGCGGAACCGCAGCCGGGCGAAGGCATACGCCGCGAGAGAACAGAACAACAACTGCCCGGCGACGCGGACCACCGTGATGACGACGGTGTTCACGAACTGCTGGCCGAAGGGAATGGCGGTGAAGACGCGGCTGTAGTTCTCCCAGTTCCACTGTGCCGGGACGAAGACCGGTGGCACCCGCGTCGCCTCACCGAGGGACTTCAACGACGTGAGGAGCTCCCAGACGAACGGCGACACCATCGCGAGACCGGACGCCGCCAGTGCGACGGTCACCAACCACGCGGTCTGTCGTGGACGGTGGGGGGCGGTGGTCGAGCGCGACGGTGCGGGAACCATGACAGCGTCGTCAGGCATAGTGCACCCACCGCCGTTGGAGCCGGAACTGCAGGAACGTCATGGAGAGCACCAGCACCAGCAGAAGCAGGACGATGGCCGCGCCGTAGCCGCGGTCGTTCTGTACGAAAGCCCGCTCGTAGAAGAGGTAGATGATGGTTTGGGTGTCCCGCAGCGCGGGACTTGTCCGGCCCACCATGACATAGACCAGGTCGAACATCTGGAGCGCGCCGATCACCGACAGCACACTGACGAAGAAGATGCTGGGGCTGAGCATCGGCACCGTGATCGAGAAGAACTGTCGGACCCGCCCCGCGCCGTCCAACTCACCGGCTTCGTAGAGTTCGCGCGGGATCGTTTGTAGTCCCGCGAGCAGGATCACGATGTTGTAGCCGAGAGAGCTCCACACACCCACGGCCACGAGCGAGTAGAGCGCGTAACGGCCGTCCCCCACCCACGACGGGCCATCGATGCCCACGAGGGTCAGCAGGTAGTTCACGATGCCGAAGTCGCCGTTGAGCAGGTAGCGCCACACCATCGCCACGGCGGCGGGAAGGGTGACCACGGGGAGAAAGAACAGTGCCCGGTAGAAGCCCACTCCCCGCACACCCTTCTGATTGAGCATCGCGGCGAAGACCACGGCGACGGGAATTCCTGTCAGCGAGAAGAACGTGTAGCGCAGGGTGTTCCAGACGGCTTGGCGAACCTCTTCGTCCGCGACCAGCCGAGCGTAGTTGTCCAACCCGTTCCAGGTGTGCCCGCCGAAGGGGCCCCACTCGGTGAAGCTGAAGTACAGCGTCTGGACGATCGGCCACAGGTAGAAGATCATGAAACCGATGAACAGCGGGGAGATCATCAGCCACGCCCAGCGGGTATCCGTGGAACGCGAACGCCGGCGCTGAGGTCCCCGATACGAACCGGGAGCCGGTGGCGTTGTGCCATCCGCGATGACCCGCTGTCTGGTGGTCACCGCCTCGCCTAGTTCCCCTCGTCGGCCAGGTTCGCGTTCATGGCATCCGCGAGCTTGGCCGCGGCCACGGCGACGTCAGTGCGACCAGCCCAGGCTTCCGTCAGGTATTTCGCCTCCGCCGCGTTCCACGCCGCCGTGTTGCTCGAGACCGGCAGCGGTTTCGCGTAGCCCGTCGCGTCGAGGAACACCTGCAGGTCGTAGTCAGGTGAGGCGTCCACCCAAGCCTGCTGTGTGCCGGCGTAGGCGGGGATCACGGTGCCCGTTTCGGCCTGGGTCCTCGCGGCCTCCTCGGACCCGAGGTACTTGACGAACTTCCATGCCGCGTCGGCGTGGTCGGTGTTCGCGCTGATCACATTCGCCAGCCCGTGGATGACCACGGCGCGTTCCTTGCCCTGGGGAAGCGGAGCTACGTCGACCTTGTCCCTGGTGTAGTCGTTGTTCTTGAACTCGGCGACGTTCCATGAACCGCCGTAGAACATCGCCGTCTTTCCCGACTCGAACCATTGCAGCGGCAGGGTGTCCGTCATCTGCTGCAGCGATGGCGAAGAGCCGGACTCGATCAGGTCCGTCCAGAAGCGCAGTCCATCGACGGTCGCCGGGTCGTCGTACCCGGAGCCGGTCCCGTCCTCGGAGACAACGTGGCCACCCGCCTGGAAGATGGTGTTGTAGTAGTCCTGTTGGCCTTCGAGTGCGGCGGTGATTCCGAAGGTGCCGGTCTTCTTGTCGGAGAGCGTGGCGGCGGCGTCCTGGAGGTCGGCCCAGGTCCAACTCTCGTCGGGATAGTCGACGCCAGCGGCGTCGAAGAGAGTCTTGTTGTACCAGAGACCGATCGTGTCGTAGTCCTTCGGCAGTCCGTACAGCTCGCCGTCCAAGGAGTACAGGTCGGTCAGCGCCTCGGGGAAGACACTCGTGTCCAGGTCGTCGTCCTTTACCTGGGCCGAGATCGGTGCGATGACGCCGTTCGAGGCGTACAGCTGGAAGTTGGGCCCGTTCATCCAGAACACGTCCGGCGCCTCGCCTCCTCCCGCGGCTGCCTGAAGCTTGGTGAAGTACTGCTCGAACGGCGTGACCTGGATGTCCACCGTGATGTCGGGGTTGGCCTCCTCGAAATCCGCCGCGATCCGCTCGAGCGCGGGTGCCTGGTTCTGGTCCCAGATGCCGTAGCTCAGAGTTACCGGTCCGGCGCCGTCGGAGTCCGAACCGCAGCCCGTCGTGGCAAGAGCGAGCGCCACGGTGATAGCTGCGGCCATGGTGCGCCTGATTCGCATGGGTCCTCCTGAGCAGGTGCGCTGGTGGGTCCACTCATGCGAGCGGGTGCTTGGATGCTAGCCGCGCATTCTGCGCGAAGCAAGCAACATTTTGCGCGAATGATCGCCAATAGTCCTCATGTCGCGCATACTGTGCCTGTGATAGACGTAAACGCGCATAATTCGCACATGCAGAGCGGCAGGATCACGGATGTTCAGGACTCTCGACGCCACTCGGGACAGTTCCGGGCGGTGCTGACATGATCACCGCGGTCGCCCTCAGTCCCAGTGTCGACGTCACCTACGTCGTCGACACCTTCTCGCCGGGGGCCATCAACCGTCCCTCGGCCGTGCACCGGGTGGCCGGGGGGAAGGGACTCAACGCGGCTCGCGCAGCCCACCTGCTCGGCGCCGACGTCGCCGCAGTGGCGATCCTCGGCACGAGCAACGGGACGTGGTTCGCCGACGAGCTCGCCCGCGTCGGACTGCCCCTCTATCGCGTCGACGGCGGCGAGCCCACCCGTACCTGCGTCTCCATCGCGGACGAGAACAAGCACACCATGACCGAGATCTACGAGCATCCCGGCCGGGTCACCGACGACGAGTGGTCCGCTCTGGGGTCGGCGGTAGCCGCAGCCGTCGCCGACCGACCAGGGTGGCTGACGATCTCTGGTTCGCTCCCTCGCGGCGCGCCCGAAGGAGCTCTCAGCGCACTCGTCGGGCTGGCACGTCAGGCAAACTGCTGGGTAGCGGTGGACCTGCACGGCGACGCCCTGAGTGAGGCGCTCACCGGCGAGCCGGACCTGGTCAAGGTCAACGCCGAGGAAGCCGCCGAGATGTTGCGCGCCGGACCCGAGGCCACCCCTCTCGGGCTGGCCAAGCTCCTTGCGGGACGCGCACGGTCGGGCGCGGTTGTGACCGCCGGCGTGGACGGCGCCTACGGCGTATCCGACAGCGGGAGCACCCGACACGTGCGCTCGGCCACGCTGGGCACTTATCCCGTTGGCAGCGGCGACTGCCTGCTCGGCGGGCTGGTGGCGGGACTGGACGACGGTCGGGATCTTCTCGACTCCCCTGGTCACCGCGAGTGCCGTGGCCACCGCGAACGCGTTGCTGCCCGGCGCGGCCTGTGTGGACCTGCACGACATCGACGCGGTACTGACGCAGATCGAGGTCAGCTGACGGCGGACGGCCGTGTATCGACGATCATGAAATTCCCCAGGTCCGAGGGGTTGTCCCCACACACCAGAGCTCCACACCAGACAGCCCTACACGCAGACCGTGGAGGCGGCCAGCATGGCGCGTAGCGTCCGTTAGCTCCGCAGCTCGCGAAGCCCGGCGTTGCCGAGCTGACGACCTTGGCGATGTGGTCATCGAGTCCACTCCAGCGGAGATCCGCGGCTACAGGGAGAGGGTGGCGCCGCAGTCGCCCGGGCGGAACACGAGCGCCGGGTGCAGGATGCGGCATCTCCTGACCAACCTCTGAAGCCCTCCGGCGGTGAGGACCTGCTCCAAGCGGAGCGGTTGACAGCGTCGCGGCGGCAGCTCACAATGTTCCAACGTTCCAAAGTGGGTTCCTGCGAAGGCAGGCAGTCTGAGGACCCCCTTGGCTCGAACCCGCTACATCCAGCCCATGACACCTCGGAGGCGGCACGATGCTGCATCGGCACGCACGGCCAAGAAGAGCTGCGCTCATCATTTCCCTACTAGCTCCGGTTCTGTTCGTAGCCGCATGCGGAGGGAGCTCCGCGGGGGACACCGAGGCTGATGCGAACTCGGCGCTGACGTCCGAATTCGATGAGGAGGCGCTTTACAAGGCAGCGCAGTCGGAAGATGCCGCAACCCTATATACGCCACAGACCGAGGAATCAAGCCAGGCACTCGTCGATGCCTTCAAGGAGAAGTATCCCGAGATCAAAGAGGTCCAGATTCTGCGGCTATCGACCGTGGAACTCGGACAACGCTACGAAAAGGAGCGTGACTCCGGTGTCGTGGCTGGCGATGTCGTCATGAGCACTGACCCGAACTTTATGCTCGCGATGGACAAGAAGGGCTACTTCGCCGATCTATCTCCAACCGTGCTTCCGAACATCACTCAATGGCCTGAAGAGTACGTCACGGACACCTTCATCCGCACCGTCGGAGGCTTTCCGTTGGGGGTGATTTACAACACGGACGCGCTGGGCGAGGACCCGTTCCAGGATTGGTCGGACTTGCTGGACCCCAAGCTCAAGGAGAGACTTACGATCGTCGACCCACGCGCAATCGGAACCTACCAGATTCTCGCGAACATGCTGTACGAGGAATATGGTGCCGACTTCTTGAAGGGCATCGCGAGCCAGGTCGGGACCGTCGTGACGAGCAGTATCCCTGGGTCGCAGGGTGTCGCGGCGGGAGAAGCAGACGCGCTCTGGGTAACGAACGAGGCGGTCCGGATATCCCTGTCGAAGGAAGGGGCTCCCGTGAAACTATTCATTCCCGACTATACGACCGGGTCTGAACATGCGGCGGCAATCTCGACAGCGACCACGAAGCCCAATACTGCCCGGCTATTCATGAACTTCCTCATGTCGGAGGATGGTCAGGAGGCCTATGCGGCCAGTGGGTTCTCAGTCCTTGGCCCGGACGTACCAGGCACCGTTCCCCAACCGGAGAAGTACGTCTCGGCATGGGAACAGGCCCTGAACCTCCCAGAAGAGCGTCTAAACGAGATCTACGGTATCCTTGGACTCCAGTAGCGATCCCCGAGGCAACTTCTATTGTTGCAGCCGCACCGTGCTGAATCCTGCCAGTCGAATTGCGGCGGACGGCGAGAACTGCGTCGAAATTCGAAGGGAACCTGAGTCAGAGATGTCACTACAACGACCAGTGAACGCCAAAGGGTTGTCAGAGAATCGCGTGGTGCTGGAGGCCAGGGGGTTGAGGAAGACATTCACCCGGGGTAACGGTGTTGAGGTGACCCCGGTAGACAATCTGTCGTTCGCTGTGGAGGAGGGCGAGTTTATCGTTCTCCTGGGACCAAGCGGATGTGGCAAGACAACTCTGCTAAGGACGCTAAGTGGCCTGGAGGACCCAGAAGAAGGGGATATTCTCATTGGTGGAGAAGCGCTCTTCTCATCGAGCGATCGAGTAAACGTACCGCCTGAGTCGAGACCCGTTGGTATGGTTTTTCAGGCCTACGCCCTTTGGCCGCATATGAAGGTACTCGACAACATCGCCTTTCCGCTTCGGTCAGCGGGGGTGAATAGGCGTGAGGCCGGGCAGCGCGTAAATGGCATGTTGGAGATGCTGGGGCTGACTGGGGTTGCCGGGCAGTACCCGGGTCAGATCAGCGGAGGCCAGCAGCAGCGCGTTGCCCTGGCACGGGCACTAGTCGCGGGGGACTCGCTAGTTCTCTTCGACGAACCACTTTCGAACGTCGACGCGAAGGTCCGCCAAAAGCTACGGGTGCAGTTGTTGGAGGAGCAGCGGAAGCTCGGCTTCACCGCAATCTATGTGACACATGACCAGGAGGAGGCATTGAGTCTCGCGACACGCGTAGCAGTCATGAGGGATGGACGTTTCGAGCAGTTTGCGCCTCCACAGGAGGTCTACTATCGGCCAGCCACACGCTATGTCGCTGACTTCGTAGGCAGCGCGAATCTAGTTGCTGGTGAGGTCCAGGAGCAGCACGGAGACAGCCTGGTGGTGAGAACCGCCCATGGGGCAACCACTGCGGCCACAGCAGATCCGAGCGTCTTCCCGAGAGGCAGCAAGGTAGAGCTGATCTCGCGTCCCGAGCGGTGGCACATATCGACGCAGCCCGCCGCCAGTGGTCCTGACCGAGCCTTTCCGCTGTCGAAAGGTCGAGTAGAGCAGTCGATGTTCACGAGTGGACGCATGGAGTACCTCGTCCATGCTGGTGGTGAGCACATCCGGGTGTGGGCCGATGGTGAACGCATCATCGAGACCGGGTCTGAGGTGTGGATCGGCTGCGACTCGTTCTGGGCAATCCCTCAGGAAGAGGCCAGCGTGGAAAGCCGCGCGCAGTCCGTGCTGGAGAAATGAAGTGCGACGCAGAGGCTCCTTCGCTCGCAAAATGAACCTCGGCACGCGCGTGCAAGCGAGGCGTTCCGGACAGAAGTTCCTTTGGTTCGCAACGGCAGTATCCGCTCTGCTCACCGTAGCGGTGCTGTATCCGCTCCTCATCGTTGGCCAGGATCTCTTCGTCCGTGACGGAAATCTAAGCACGGCCGCCTTTCAAGAAGCTTGGCATGAGCCGAACATTTTACCTGTGATTGCGCAAACTGTCGCTCTGGTGCTTGGCAGCACCGTCATGGCGACGTGCATCGCAGTGCTCTTCGCCTGGCTCAACGAGCGTACCGACGCGAGAATGGGCAAACTGACGGATGATCTTCCGGTCATCCCACTACTCGTGCCTCCCATCGCGGGCTCGATCGGATGGATTCTGTTGGCATCGCCGCAGGCGGGCTACCTAAATGTTGCGATTCGCGACGGCCTTTCACTGTTCGGCGTGGAACTGCAGGAGGGACCGTTCGACATATCGACTTGGTACGGGCTTCTCTTCGTGTACGTCCTGTACCAGATGCCCTACGTCTACGTCGTTGTGTCTGCGGGTCTGCGCAACCTGGATCCCGCATACGAGGAGGCAGCGCGTACTTTTGGCTCGTCGAATCTAAGGACCCTCGTTCGAGTGACCATTCCAGCGGTAAAGCCGTCAATTCTGGGCGGCGCCTTCCTCGCGCTGGTGATTGGCTTCGCGCTGTTCTCCGTCCCAGCGATAATCGGAACCCAAGCTGGGATCGAGGTCTTGAGCGTCAGAATGGTGCGTCTGGTGACGGTCACCTATCCCCCGCGGACTGATGTCGCAATAGTGTTGGGAATCGTCGTACTAGCAGCGCTGGCCGCCACGTGGCTGGTGCAGCGACGCATCGTGGATTCCGGGCACTTTGCCGCCGTAGGTGGCCGGGGCTCGAGGAGCTCAAGGATTCGCCTTCACAAGTGGCGTGTTGTTGCACGAGCAAGCATCATCTCATATATATTGGCTACGCTCGTCCTCCCTGTGGTAGCTCTGCTGCTCGTATCGCTTCAAACGTACTGGAGTGCGGAGATCCGCTGGGCGAGCTTTGACCTGCGTCAATATGTGGAGGTTCTTGTCGGAGACGGCACGACGCGGCACGCCCTCGTGAATAGCATCCTGTACGCGGTAATCGCAGCGACCCTGGCGATGCTGGTCGCCATGGTTGTGGCCGTACGTCAGCACTTCCGACCAGGCGGGCTGATCAATCTCTCGGCAGATGCGGCGGGCAAGGTCTCCGGCGCAATCTCACACGTAATCCTTGCCATCGCCATCTTGGTTGCATTCGCTCGGCCGCCATTTCTCCTACACGGGACGGCCGCGATCCTCATCCTGGCGTACGTCGTCATGTACATGCCGCAGGCATCGGTTACCGCACAGACGGCGGTGGCGCAGATTGGCCGGGATATGACCGAAGCTGCGCAAGTGAACGGTGCGCGGTACGGACGCATCGTTGCCCGCATCTTGACGCCCCTTAGTCTGTCGGGCCTTGCCGGCGGGTGGGCACTTGTCTTCGTACTCGCCGCCGGCGACATCACCGGATCGGTTGTTCTGTCCTCCGTCAACACCCCGGTGGCGGGATCCATGCTGCTACAAATCTGGGAAAGTGGGAGATATCCGAAGCTGGCGGCCTTCGCGATAATCATCAGCATTCTTTCGAGTGTCGTCGTTCTCGCGGTCATGGCCGTGGCGCGCCGGTTGAATTTCGCTTCCCGGGCACTGCGCAAGCAAGAGCGGCCCACGAACGTCAATGCCGCTCGGAGCTGAGGAGGTGGCGCGGATGGAACGGGTTCGGGCACTAGATTCGATTCTTGGCTCTTGGGTCCTGGATGCCGAGTCGCGTGTCGACGAGAGTGCGATCAACAAGGCACGGTCGCAACTCGTGGACTTCGTCGGGATCGTCTTGGCGACCAAGCGGCTGAGTCAAGCGGAGCAGTTCGCGCCGGCGGGCTCGCTCGCGACTCCGGAACTGACGGCCTTCGAGCTTGCGGCCAGGTCGCACTATCTGGATTACGACGACACGTTTCAAGCAGCGCAGATCCACCCGAGCGGATTGCTGTGGGCAGCCCTGCTGAGCAGCAGCGAAGCTGATGGCGGGCGACTGTTGAGGCTCTATGCGGCCTCTGCGGAGCTCTTCTGCCGCATGGCAGCGGCGGTGATTCCGCAGCGGACGTGGTTCCTGACCCAGACGCTTGGCTCGATTGTGGCGGCTACCGCACACGCCGTTGCAGAGCGGCTGTCGGACCAGGCGATCTCCGATGCGGCAGCGCTGGCTTACATGCAAGCGTCTGGCACCAAGCAGCCAGCGTTGCAGCCGGGCTCGACCTCTAGGCGGGTCTACCCGGGATTCGCCGCACACGCGGGAGTGTTCGCGGCCAGACTCGCGGCATCGGGAATGAAGGGCCCATCCGCGTGGATCGATGGGCCTGCTGGGCTTGGCCAGGCGTACCTAGGTGATCCGGGATACGGCGAACGCCTTGAGGGCGCGTTGGAGACCAAGGACTTCAGGCTTCTGCCACACATCTACGCCAAGCCTTGGCCATGCTGCTCCCTGAATCTCCCATACATAGCCATGCTGCAAGAACTTAAGGCCGAGGTCGGTGATCTGACGAAGGCCCAGGTTACCCTCTACTTTCCTGAGGAAGACAGGACGCTGGTCAAGCCCCTAGCCCAAAGGCGGAACCCCGAAACGATTCCGGACGCAAAGTACAGCATTCCGTTCGTTGCCGCGTTGACGATGGCGACGGCGGAACCGAATCTCGCCGCTTGGTCGCACAATGTTCTCGAGGACGCATCAATCAGAACCATCGCGAGTGAGATCAGGGTTCAGCAGGCGTCGACAAGGGCGGTCGAGGTCATTCTCAGGGGACGGCGACTGGTGCGCGAGGAGACTGAGCGCACGCTTCCCGAGTGGGATCCGGCTCGAATCAACGCGAAGTTCGCTCAGTGCACAGATTACGCGGGTATCGAGTCGGGCGATGGGAGCGCCATCCTGGCCGAGATCATTGCCTTCGACTCGCTGAAGAACGTCCGGAACGGCATCACGATGACCGAGATCCGCGAGGTACTAGGACTAGCAGAAGCTTGAGAGGTCCTGACGTCGCCGGCGGAGACAAGCACGGCCCGCTCCGGTCGGTCGAGTGATGGGTTGGACGTCGACACGAAAGGTTTCACGAATTGATATGATTGAGCCGCACGAGCGAATGCGCTACGCCGCATCGGTCGATCGCCCCAGGATCGCGTGGCCACAAGGAGAGAGGATCGCGGTTTGGATAGCTCCGAACGTCGAGCACTATGAGTTCGTGCCGCGACCGGGCCAACCAAGGAATCCGTGGTCGATGCGGGTGCCGCATCCCGACATCAGAGAGTATTCCTATCGAGACTATGGCAACCGCGTCGGAATTTGGCGCATGCTCGACGTGCTCGATCAGTTCAGCCAGCCGTGCACGGTGTCCCTGAATACTGCTGTGCTCGAACTCTTTCCAGAGGTCGCCGAGGCAATCCGTGACCGTATCCACGGTCACGGTTGGAGCGTGATGAGCCACGGTATTCACAATACTGACTACCTGTATGGCCACAGTGAGCAGCAGGAGGTTTGCTTCTACGAGACTTGCCGTGATCACGTCAAGCGCCATCTGGGCGTCGATCTCAAGGGAATGCTGGGTCCAGCCGTGTCGGCCACGCCGAAGACGCCAGATCTGATGGCACGCTCCGGATTCACATATCATTGCGACTGGGCCCATGATGACGAGCCAACACCGATTATGGTCGACGACGGCCGTCTGGTCAGCGTGCCCTACACGTTCCAGCTCGGGGACGGACCCGTAGTGCTCGGTGCCCGTGGCGGTGACTATTTCGAAGAGATTTGCCGCAGGCAGTTCGACGCTCTTTATGAAGAAGGGGCGCTGGCCGGCCGGGTGATGTGCATCGCCCTGCACCCATTTAGGATTGGACAGCCCCACATGATCGGCCACCTGGAATCGGTCCTTGATTATATGCACGGGTTCTCCGACGTGTGGTTCACTACCGCTGATGAGATCGCCGCGTACTATCTAGACAACTACTATGACCAGGCGATGTCCGGTGCGGATGGTTCAAAGTGAGTGCGTCCATGAGTCCCTCTGATGACCACGGCCATTTTCCGTGGAGCCCGATCGTTGCGAGGCCCCGTCTCCGTTGGCCGAGCGACGCCGGTCTCGCGCGGTGCGCGATCATCTCCTTGCAATGCTTCGAGACGGACCCTCCGCCGGACTCTCACCAGGCCAGGATCCTCGCCGGCGGCCTGGGACTCCGACCCCACCCGGACGTTCCGATGCTGTCCTCTCGAGAGTACGGACATAGGGTCGGCCTGTTCCGGATCGTCCCACTTCTCGAGCGCTATGGGCTGGCGCCAACCATCGCCATGGACGCGCTGACGGCTGAGAGATATCCATTCATCGTGGACTATTGCCTGAACAGAGGCCTCGAAATCATAGGACACGGCATCTCCGCTACTCAGATCATCACGAGCGAGATGTCAGTTTCGCGCGAGCGCCAGTACGTGAGTGAGAGCCTGCAACGCCTGTCGACAGCGACCGGCCAAGAAGTACGCGGCTGGATGAGCCCTGAGTACAGTGAGTCGCCAGCGACGCCGCAAATTCTTGCCGAGAACGATGTGGAATACGTCTGCGATTGGGCGAATGACGAGCAGCCCTACCGGATGTCCGGGCTCGCCGGTGATCTCATCAGCATTCCGATCACTCTCGACTGCGATGACGCGTACGCACTCGGCACGATGTCCTTGTCGTTGACATCGTACAGCTCACGAATCGTCACCACATGCAAGCGCCTGGTTGAGGATGGGCGGACGATCGCCAGGAGTTTCGTCCTCGTGCTTCGTCCTTGGCTGATCGGCCAGCCGTTCCGCGTGTCGGCTCTTGAAGAGGCGTTGGAGCAAACGCAAGGTTGGCCCGGCGTAGTGTCCGGCTCAGCCGGAGACATCGCGAAGTGGTATGTGGCTGGCGGTGCGCATGCGCGAGCTGAGGGCGCATGAAGCGAAACCCGGGCTGACTCGGCGTGCCGATTGGAAGGTGTTATGTTCAGGTCTCCGTCCGAGCGCGACATCGCAGAGGTCGCGGCAAGTCTGGGAATTCATCTGACGCTCGACGAAGCGCAGGTTTATCGAACATTCGTGGCCGAGCAGTTGTCGGTCTACGATGAGTTCATTCAAAGTCGAGTGCCGGAGATCTCACCTCCCTTGCTCTGCGGGAACCGAGATCCAGGTTATCGTCCGCGTTCGGAGGAGGATCCGCTCAATGCGTGGCTTTGGCGATGCAATATCTCTAGTCCCGGCATCGGGTTGCTCCAAGGCAAGACAGTAAGCTTCAAGGACCACGTTTCAGTGGCCGGAATGCCCTTGACGTTCAATTCATCGCCCATGGAAGGATTTATTGCCAACTTCGACGCCACAATCGTGACCCGGGTTCTTCGTGCCGGTGGAACGATCATTGGTAAGAACACCATGAACGGCTTTACTGGTGGCGAGGCAATGGGGGGCCGGATGGGTGATTTCTGGAGGCCGGTCAACCCTCGTGACCCCGAGAGGTTGCCGGGCGGATCGTCGTCCGGATCCGCTGTCGCGGTCGCGTCGGGTGATGTCGATGTTTCATTCGGAGGAGATCAAGCTGGGTCAATTCGAATACCTGCGGCATACTGTGGCGTTGTGGGCATGAAGCCGACCTTTGGGCTCGTTCCCAATATGGGTGCGGTTTTTGGTTCCGATCCCAGTGTGGACCACCTAGGTCCGCTCGCCCGCTATGTGGAGGATGCCGCTGCTGCCCTGGAGGCTGTCGCTGGACACGATCCCCTCGATCCTCGTCAGGGCCGCGACGTTCCCGAGTCAATGGATGTAATGAGCCACCTTGAAGATGGTGTCAAAGGTTTGAGAGTTGGTGTCCTCAGGGAGGCGTTTGACGAACCAATCGATCCGGATGTGCGCAGGGGGGTCCTGGATGCCGTTGCGGTTCTTGAGAAGGCGGGCGCAGACGTTTTGGAGATATCGATTCCAGAGCATCGCCAGATACATACTCCGGCGGCGATCCTTGATGTCGGCGGCGCGCACGCGATTCATGCGACCGGCGCCTATGGTGCTTGGGCGCAGACCTTTTACCCCGCGTCGCTCATTGCAGCGATAGATCGAATGTGGGCATGGCAGGGAGATCTACTGGCGACCAAGACAAAGCTACGCCTAGTGCTCGGTGAGTTGGCGCGTCGCAACTTCAATGGAGCCGCTTACGCGAAAGCACAAAATGTCCGGCCCTTTTTTCGTGCGGGGTACGATCGGCAGCTGGAAGAAGTTGACTTGCTCGCTATGCCGACCTGTCGGACGGTCGCACCGAGGATTCCGCGCGAGGGAGATGAGGGTAGCGAGGCTTCTGGCACTCTCTCCGATGGCGCGAGCGCAGCCCGATTGAATTCGGCCCTGTATAATACCAAGCCGTTCAACTACACGGGCCATCCAGGAATCGCCATACCTTGCGGGAAGAGCAGCGGGCTGCCCTACAGTCTTCAACTGGTTGGGCGACATTTCGATGATGCCCTTGTGCTGAGGGCTGCCTACAAGTATCAGGAGTCGGTGCACTGGGCAAGGCTGATTTCGGTATGAGTGAGTCGCGTGGTCTCCGCACTTCTGCGCGACCGAGGCGAAGCCATCTTTGTCCGGACAGACGGTCAAGGGCCGATGATCTGTTCGTTCTCGCTCGTTGTCGAGTACCGGTACCGATCGCCGCGGAACAAGGAGTTCGTGGTCGTCACTCGTTGACCGCTGCTGGTCCGTCCAATTGAGCGGACCAACAGCAGAGGCAACGGTTCCGTCATACCCAACAACTCCATTTCATCGGGCTGAGCCATCACGGCTTCGAACGTGCGCTCAGTGCGCACCAGCGGTCCAGCGCCGTGCTTGCTGGAGAGGGCGGGAAGGACGTACCTGGCGAGATCGTCATCGCCGACCGTGGTGTCGCGGCGGATCACGAGGCAGGTGGAGGTGAGCACGAATGGCTCGACCTCCATCGAGACCAGACGCCGAACCTTGAGCATCTTCATGTCCGGCGGGACATCGAGTGACACAGGGATCTTCGGACTGCCGGCGGGAAACTCAGCAACCTCCAGCACCTGCGCATGGGCACTGAACCCGTACCGCTGCTCGAGCAGCTGTCCGGCACGGAAGGTGGCGTCTGTGATCTTCGTCGCCACCACAAACGTACCGCGACCTGCGTACCGCACCACCAGTCCGGCATTGACCAGGTCGCCCACCGCCTGGCGAATCGTGTTCCGGCTGACGCCGAACTCCAGGGAGAGTTGCTGCTCAGTGGGGATCATCTGCCCAGGGAGCCAGTGCTGGCCGTCAATCCTCGAAAGAAGCTCCTGCTTCACCTGGGCGTACAGGCTGACACCTGAACCACGTTGCAATGTCATGCCTCATCCGTCCCTTCGCGCCGCACGGGCCTCCCACTTGCCGACCCTCGCGGTGCCCGCATTCATGCCAATTGTCCATCATTTGAGCAGAACATGCGAGCGTTAGGCGAGACATTCTGATGTTGGCATCATCACCGTGAGATACCAACATATGGTTATTAGCTGGTGGCGGTTCCCAGTATGACCTCTCCATGCTAATGTAGGAACATCCAGATAGCACGCACTTGGACGACCGAGTTTGACGCCGCGCCGCCCTCGAGCCGGCTCCGTGGCCCAAGACAGGGTTCGACGTGTGAGCGTGGCGGGCGCCGTGCGGGCCCAGCCACGAAACCAGCGAACGGAAAGCGAGAACCATGACGACTGAGTCAGCACCAAGTGAAGTGCCGAAGTATGGCAAGATCACCGACGAAGCGCTTGCGACACTCCGGGCTCGCATCGGCCGCACGTACAACCTCGAAGAGCCGTACAACCGTGAAGTCACCAAGGACGCGATCAGGCACTTCATCCGTGCGATTGGCGATCCCAACCCACTGTGGACCGACGATGAGTACGCCGGGAACACCCGCTACGGGGCCTCCATCGCACCCCCCTGCTGGTTGTACAGCGTGCACTGGGGCTCCTGGGACTTCCGTCGGGGCCGAGGTCTCCCGGGCGTCCACGGACTTCACGCCGGTGACAGGTGGCACTTCTTCAAGCCTCTGACCCTTGGCATGGTGCTGAACGCAAAGCGCGGGCTCGTCGGACTGGACGAGAAGTTTGGCAAGTTCGCCGGGCGTCAGTTCCTCCAGCGCGACCGGGTCGAGTACCGCGACCATACTGGCGAGCTCGTCGCGTACTGCTACATGTCGTCGATGCGGGTGGACCGCGACGCTGGGCGCAAGAAGCAGAAGTACGCCGACATCGAAATGCCCCGCTACTCCGCGGAGGATCTGGCGAAGATCGAGGCCGACTACGACGCCGAGGTCGTGCGCGGTGCCGAGCCCCGCTACTTCGAGGATGTCCAGGCGGGCGATGAGTTGACTCCGGTCGTCAAAGGCCCTTACACCTCCGCTGACTCGGTGGCATGGGTGATGGGCGCGGGTTCTCCCCACATCCGTCTCGGTCGATTCTGGCTCGACTACCGTCGACGGACGCCTGCCGTTGCGGTGCCCAACCCTGAGACCGGGGTCCCGGAACCGATCGAGCGTGTCCATTGGGACAACTACATGGCGCAGGAGATCGGGATGCCTGCCGCGTACGACTACGGATCGCACCGCGGCGCGTTCGCCAGCCACCTGCTCACCAACTGGGCGGGCGACGACGGCTTCGTGAAGCGTCATGACGTCAAGTACCGGGGGATGGTCTTCCTCGGCGACACCGTCTGGTTCAAGGGGAAGGTCACTCGGACGTTCCGGGAGTCCGGTAACGCCTTTGTCGAGGTCGAGCTCGTCGGCGAGAACCAGCGTGGTGAGTATCCGCTGAAAGGGACATCGGTGGTCGCCCTCCCGAGCCGCGACAGCGGGCCTGTCCAGTTCCCGGTGTGTCTGGAGTCCGATCCCATGGATTCGGGAGAGCCGAACGCGTAGGGGCGTCGAAGCAACCGAGCCACGTACCTGAAAGGACAGAGGGTGGAATTCGCTACCCCTTATCCACTGCCTCTTCGCGGCTTTACTGTGGTGGAGCGGGCGGAGATGGTCGCGGGCCCGTTTTGCGGCAAGCTGCTGGGCGAGATGGGGGCCAATGTCGTCAAGGTCGAGCCTCTCACGGGAGACCCCGCCCGCAGGATTCCGCCGTTCGTCCCAGGTGAGAGCGACTATGGCGCGGTCTTCCTCTACTGCAACGCCAGGAAACGGAGCGTGACCCTGGACCCCTCCCAGCCCGCGGGCCGAGACCTGTTCCACCAGATGTTGGACCGCGCGGACGTCTTTGTCAGCGACGCGCCATTGAGTGAGCTGGAAGAGCTCGGCCTGACACCGCAGGAGATCCGCGACCGCTGGCCGGCGTTGGTGACTGTATCGATCCGGGCATACGGATTGACCGGACCTTTGTCAGAAGCACCTGCGCAAGAGCTCGACACCTTCCACTCCGGTGGCGAGGGGATTCAACTTCCCGCCGGCTTGTCGTACGAGCGGTTTCCCGAACGCCAGCCGGTGAAGGCGGGCCGAAACCTGGCCGGCTATGACGCTGGCTGGATCGCCGCGACCTTGGCGGGGGCGGCGTTGATCAGTCGTGAGCGTACCGGCACGGGCGAGGTGATCGACGTGTCGCAGCAGGACGTGCAGATCAGCCTCAACCGGGTGAACCTCGATGCCCAGCTCAACGTGGGCAAGGAGCTCGGGCGTGCCGACCGGGGCTACGACTTCGGCGGAATATTCCCCTGCAAGGACGGATACGTGACGGTACGACCCAATGAGAACCGGCATTGGCAGGCACTCGTCGCAGGTATCGGCCGTGCGGATCTCGCCGCGGATTCGCGATTCGAGGACCGCGCCGGCCGCGAGGCCAATTTCGCGGAACTCAACGAGATCCTCTTAGAGTTCTTCCTGCCTCGCACCAGGATTGAGATCTACGAGGTGCTCCGCCAGTGTGGCGCGCCAGTCGGCTATTTCGCCGATGTGGACGACATCGTCAACGACCAGCAGTTCCAGTCTCGTGCCTTCTTCGGCAAGGTCGAATTGGACGGTCGCCAAGTGACCACGCCGGGTCCGACGTACCGGATGAGCCAGACACCGGCACTTCCCCCGACGAGCGCCCCGCGACTCGGGGCAGACAGCGCGCAGGTCTACGGCGAGCTTGGGGTGGAGTGCTCCCGGATCTCGGATCTACGAACGGCCTCGGTGATCTGATGCCCAGCGAAGCAGGGATGGTCGGTCCTCTGGCCGGCTTTCGGGTCGTTGACACTACCTGGGCTGCCGCAGGGCCGTTTACCAGCGAAGTAGCGAGCATGCTTGGAGCGGAGGTGGTCAAAGTCGAGACGTCGACGAACCCGGACCTCTTCCGCAGAGTCGTCGGTCGCCCCGACCTTGGCCTGGATCAAGCCAGCCGCTTCAACGGGCTCAATCTCAACAAGAAGTCCCTCCGGCTCAACCTCAAGACCCAAGGCGGACAAGAGGTCTTCCGTCGACTGGTGTCTTGCAGCGATGCCTTCGTCGAGAACTTCCGACCTGGCGTGCTTGCCAGACTCAACTTGGACTACGAGAACTTGATCAAGTTCCGGCCGGATCTTGTGATGGTGTCGATCTCCGCAGCGGGTCAGAGCGGGCCCGACAGCGGGCAACCGGGGTATGCCCCGATCTTCAATGCCCTGGGCGGGCTTGGCTACCTGACCGGCTACTCCGATGGCCCCCCGACGGAGGTACGTGACTCCCTCGACCTGCGTGTGGGCACCGTCGGCGCCTACGCGCTGATGATGGCACTGCTCCATAGGGAGCGGACCAGCCAGGGTCAATGGGTCGACATCTCGGCTCGTGAGGTGACTGCCAGTCTCATCGGCGATGCCTTCATCGAGCGAAGCCTCTCCGGCGAGAAGCCGACCCGCAATGCCAACGCCAGCGGTGTTCCGCTCGCTGCGCCCTACGACGTCTACCGGTGCCTCGGCGACGATTGCTGGGTCGCCATCGGCGTGACGACCGACCAACAGTGGGTTGGCTTGTGTGAGGCAATGGGGAGACCCGACCTTGCCAGGGATCCGCGGTTCGCCGACAGGCTCACGCGCCATGAGAATCGAGCCGAACTGGACATCGTCGTAGCACGATGGACCGAGAGACTTCGGGCAGCGAAGGTCGCTCGCCTGTGCCGCGACAACGGTGTGCCGAGCTCGCCGCTGCACAATGGTTCCAGTCTGTTTGAGGACGAGCACGTGCGGCATCGCGGGGTGCTCCGAGAGGTCCAGCACCCGCACCTCGGGAGCCAGCAGGTAGTCCGAGGTCCGTGGCAGCTCGCGTCCAGAGATGTCGACCTACAGGCGTCCCCGCTTCTTGGCGCCCACAACTCCTCCATCCTGCGGGATCAGCTCGCGTACAGCGATGAGGAAATCGCTGCGTTCGAACGCCAGGGAGTCTTCGAATGAGTCGGCGAGGTTACTACCTGGTCAGCACCGAAAGGTCAGGGAAACGCAGGTGAATACGAGAAATCTCGATGGTCTCCCGCTCGAGGGAATCCGTGTACTCGACTTCAGCCACGCCGCAGCCGGTCCCTTCGCCTCGATGTATCTGGCCGATCTGGGTGCCGAGGTGATCAAGATCGAAAAGCCTGGACGGGGTGACGGCGCCCGGTTCATGGGCGTACCCCTGCTGGGGCCACGCGAGTCCGACTACTACTTGGCGCTGAACAGGAACAAGAAGAGCGTGCTGATCGACCTCCATATAGAGGAAGGCGTGAAGCTAGCGCTCAAGCTCGCTGCGACCAGCGACGTGGTCCTTCAGAATTTCCGGCCTGGCGTCATGGACCGTCTTGGACTCGGCTATGACCAGATCCGCGCGGTTCGCAGGGGCATCATCTACTGCTCGATTTCGGCTTTCGGCGTAAGCGGGCCATCGGCAGGACTCCCAGCCAACGACATCATCATGCAGAGCGTCTCCGGAATTATGGGGGTCACGGGTGAGCCGGACGGCGGACCGGTGCGGGTCGGCGCGCCAGTCACTGACTTCAGCACTGGTCTTTTTGCGTTGTCGGGCCTGCTGGCTGGCCTGATTGCCCGGGATCGCCATCCGGAAGGACAGCACATCGAGGTAGCCATGCTCGACTCCGCGATCGCCTTGATGAGCAACTACATCCCGTCAATCGTCGCGGGACAGCGGACGCGCATCCCGCGTGTCGGTCGCGCGCATGCGCAGATCGTTCCGTACCAGGCGTTCGAGTGCGCGGACGATGCATACATCATGGTTGGAGCATTCACCAACGCGTTCTGGGAGCGGCTGGCGGGGGCTTTGGGCCATCCGGAATGGCTCGCGGACGAGCGCTTCGCCACGAATGCGGACCGACTGGCGCACAAGAGCCTCCTCATCCCGGCGATTGAGGACGTGTTCAGGACCAGGCCCCGGTCGCACTGGCTGAAGGTGCTCGAAGCTGCCGACGTACCGAGGAGTCCCGTGTTGGAGCTACACGAGGCATTGGTCAGCGATCAGGCAGTCCACAACCGCGTGGTGAACACGATCACCGAGGATGACCGCTCGGTCGGTGTTTCGCGCAACCCCATCCGGTCGGGGGAGTGGCCGGCCCGTGAAGACACCATCGCGCCCCGGATGGGCACTAACACAAACGAGGTTCTTAGCCGACTGATCGGCCTCGAAGCCGCTGAAATCGAGGCTCTCGCCAGCGATGGCGTCGTAGGCCTGAGCCACGAGTAAGGAGTAAGCCGTGTCAGACGTACTGCTGGAGAGCAACGAACAGATCTCGGTCATCACATTGAATCGGCCAGAAGAACTCAATGCGTTCACGCTGCCGATGCTCGGCGAGTTGATCGAAGCGTTCCGCACGGCAGGCCAAGATCCCGAATGCAGGGTCATCGTGTTGACCGGGGCGGGCCGTGGCTTCTGCAGTGGCGGCCAGGGCGGCAGTCTCCAGCGCGAGCGCACGCCGTACGAGATGAAACAGGAGTTCTGGACCCACATCCAACGGGTGCCGCTGACGGTTCACAGCATCGAGAAGCCGGTCATCGCGGCCGTCAACGGTCCGGCGGTCGGCGCCGGGTGCGACTTTGCGTTGATGTGCGATCTCCGGGTCGCCGCGGAGAGTGCTCGTTTCAGCGAGGCATATGTCAAGGTGGGCCTGGTGCCGGGGGAGGGTGGAGCACACTTCCTCCCTCGGATCGTGGGTACTGCCAAAGCACTCGAGCTCCTCTGGACCGGCGACTTCGTGTCCGGTCCTCAGGCTATGGAGATCGGTCTTGCCAACGCTTGCGTCCCTGACGACGAACTCATGGCCTACACGATGGAACTGGCGCGGCGCATCGCGGACCGACCCCCCGCAGTGGTCCAGATAGTCAAGCGTGCGGTCCGGATGGGGCAGGCGCTCGACTTGGCCGGATCGCTGGACCTGATCTCTTCACACATGGCGATCATCCGGTCGATGGACGACACCAAGGAAGCACTTCGGGCGTTCAAGGCCAAGGAACGACCGAGCTTCACCGGCCGCTGAGGGCACCTGGACTCAGGGATGGCTCACGCGGCTTCGACCGCACGCACGAGCCCGAGAATTCCCGACGGCGCATCAATGGCCTCGGTCGGGAGCGTGGGAGCGCCGCGACCACGAATTGCGACCCGAGCTGCTTATGGACGCGTGCGAGGCTTGACAGCAGTGATCCTACTGTGGGTCCGTGCGCTGGAGGACGGCTAGCGAAACGTGGCCCGGAGGTGCCGCGCAGCCGACCGAGCACGCTGGGAGTTCGGGCCCGGTGTCCAGGACGGAACAGCCCCGCGTACGCGGGAACGACCACAACATGCCCCAGAACCCGGTGTCCACGTCGGGAACAGCCCCGCCTGCGCGGGACGACGAGATCGTATTGGCGACTCTCAATCCGACCTTGCCCGCGAAGATCACGTCACGCTCCGCGCGCCGGGTCGGGTGGGGACGACCTGGGCCAGTGTGCCGCGTAGTTCCGGCAGGACCTGCTGGCCGAAGGCCACGAGCTGCTCGCGCATCTGACGGTCGGACACTCCCGGGTAGTAGAACTTGACGTTGACTGCGGAAGCTCCACTCGTCTGGACCGTGTCGGCGATCCCGGCGGCCACCGTGCCGGGATCGGGCGACGCGATGTACTCGGCGGCGTAGTGCGGTTGCTCCTCGGGCACCCCGATGGCGTTCGCGGCTTGGACGGAGGACTCGAGCGCGTGCAGCCGACGGTGATCGGGTTCGCCCAACCAGGCGCGCCGTCGACGGGGATTGTGGCGCCTGTGATGAAGGTGGCGCGGTTGGAGACGAGGAACTCGATCGTTGTGGCGACCTCGTCGGGACGGCCGAGCCGGCCGAGGGCGATGCTCGACTTCTTTCGTTGTGCGGTTCGGGGGTTTCGGGCGATGAGGCCGCGGGCTCGGTCGCTGTCGATCCAGCCGACTTGGACCGAGTTCGCACGTGCCCCGTTCGGGCCTCCTCGCGGGCGAGCGAGGTGATGGCTTGGTCTATGGCGGCCTTGGACACCGCCGACACGCTTCCGCCGATCGCGGCGCGGCTTGGTCGGCGATGCGCAGGACTTGGTCGGGTGTGGTCCAGATGCGTTCGCGTGCGGTGGGGGCGTGGTCGCGGCGGCGGGCGCGGCGACGCCGTCGGCGTACCGGGTTGGCGGGGGATGAGCCTGTCATCGACGGCATCATCCATGATCATCGACAGGATGGTGCGGAGTGTGACGACGGTGGATGCTGCGTAGTCTTGCCGGAGCTGGTTGAACCACGCGGTCACGGCGGAGGCGGTGATCTCCCCTAAGCCGAGGCTGCCCCAGCGCGGCAGGATGTGCAGTCGCAGGCACCGCCGGTAGTTCTCTTCGGTTCGGGTCTCCACGTCGATCGTGGTGATCCACCGCTGGACCCACTCGCGGAGCCGTACCTTCGCGCCGGTGCGGTAGCGGGAGACACGGCAACTCGATCAAGGACCCTCAGCGAACTTCAGCGGCTGCGTAGTAGCCGACGTCGTACGATTTGCGGTAGACATGGGCTGATTTGGGGGCTCGTCGACGCGTTCGGTCAGCCGTTCGCCGCGATGGTCGGCGCGGGTGTCGGCGAGCCGAAACCTGTTACGCAACAACGGTACCAACCGGTGGAGTAGGAAGTATCCAAACCGTGTCGTATTCTCCGGCTGGTGCTGCCATCAGGAGCCACGGGAGGCCTGGATCAGTGACAGGGTTCCGGTTGTCGGTAGTCTCCGGTGGTGGCTTTCGTGTTGCCGCCGGTGCTGCGGGGTCGTCGGTCGGAGCCGTTTGCGGTGGATTGGCCTGGCTTCGAGGCGACGCTGGGTATCGGGCTGCCGAGGGACTACAAGGTTTTCGCCGAGGCGCATGGCCCGGTTGAGGTGGACGGGCGGCTGCGGATCTGGGTGCCCTGTCTCGCCGGCTCGTTCAGCTATCTGGAGCGGCCGTTCGACCTCGAGGATGACGGTGAGTTCGACTCCGAGACCAGCCTGCTGTGGGAACTCGATGAGTTCCGGCGACGGCGTGATGAGGATGCGGCCGGGGTCGGCTATGCGTTCTATCCCGAGTCCGGCGGCTTGTTGTTGTGGGGTCAGATCGATGATCACTGCGCGCTGTTCTGGGACACCTCGACGTCTTCGGATCCGGACCAGTGGTACGTCGTGGTGGGCTCCACCGTGGCCGGCGTCGGCTGGCGGGTCGTGGAGATGTCGATGACCGAGACGCTCGTGGCCCTGATGGAGGGGTCATTGAGCCTGCCCGCGGCGAACGTCTCTGCCGCGCGTGGGTCCCGGCGCCGCCCCTGGCGGAGGCGGCCGAGATGCCGGGCCGACCGGCGGTTCCGGTTCCGTGAACTGGTGCCGTGGCGGTCGAGCCGCGCGCTGCCCAACTTTCCCGCCCTCGCCGACCCCGCAGACCTCGATGAACTCACCGCGCTAGCCACGACGCGAGGGGAACTGGCCGGTCAGGCGACCTGGCGCAGGGCTGTGCCGCGCGACTACCGCGGTCTGATCGAGGCGATCGGCCCGGGCACTCTCGGTGGAGTTCTTCGCCTGCTCGTTCCGGATGGGCCGGCGGGGTTCGACGCCTCCGCGGAGGAGGACGAGCGACTGGCCGGCATCGGAGACGCGGAGCACTACAGCGATGCCTTCACCTACGACCACCCGATCCCGCAGCCGCTCGGTAGGCTGGGGATGCGGTTGTGGGGAGCCTTTTCCAGCGGCGAGACGTGCTGGTGGTTGCCGGCATGGCCGAACCCGAACAGTTGGCCGGTGGTCGTGTGCGGCAGTGACGGCATGACCTGGCAGCGGCTGCCGTGGCCAGCGACCGGTTTCCTCCGCAGGTGGCTTGCGGGCGAGCTGGACCTGGCCGTGCTCGGCGCCAGCGCCACGGTGCCGCGTGGCTCCAGGTTCTGGCCGGCAGGAGGCGAGCCCACCGAACTGCCGGCACCACCCGAGACATTCCCACCGACTCGCAGTTCGCTCACCCAAGTGCGGACCATCCTCGGACCGGGCGGGGCACGCAACCACTACGACTGGCCGGCCGCCGCGGCACAACTCGGCGTACCCGACCTACCCACCGATTACAAACGAGTGGTCGAGGAATACGACAGCCCGATCCACGGCCTGTCCCTCGCCGCTCCGGGCCACCACCCGTTCGACCTGATCACCTACCACCGTAAGCGAGCGGAACGGGAACACACCATACGGGCTTGCCCTTTTCCACTGCAGCCCGAACCCGGCGGCTTGCTCGCCGTCGGGTCGACGGAAAGCAAGTCATTCCTGTGGTGGAAAACAACCGACCCCGATCCCGACTCCTGGACCATCGTCATGGAGAACGGGGAGTGGCACGAAACCGGATACACACTCACCGAACTGCTCGTCGCCGAGTGCGCAGGCGCACGAAACATGCTCGTCGGCCGATTCACGCCGGCCTCCCCACCGAGACCCCTACGGTTCCATTCCTAACCACCTGCTCCACGGCCGGACGGTCGGTCATCTACTGGGCGAAGTACGTCGGTGGCGATGGTGATGAGAACGTGCGGGGGGATAACCGAAGGACCTGACAAACGGTCTACGTGACCGGCGAGTTCAGCGTGACACCGGCCATGATCGACTCTTCCGGCGTACTTCTCGACTCTTTCCCTCACCGACGACATAGGAATAGCGCTGAACGGTGAACCGGTCGCCAGCATCTCCGCGCTCCCTGACAGCAACAGGTCCGCCCTGCTGTTGCGCATCACCGAGACCGGAGAGCTCGTGTCGAGCATCGCCCCGGACGCTTCGTCGGAATCGGCAGGCAGACGCTTGGCGTGCGACCGGACGGCAAGATGGTCGCGACCTCGACCGCGTTGTCGACAAGCCCTCATGGGGTCACATGAAGTTCTTGGTGTGCAAGGCGGAGAGGGCGGCGGCCTCGTCGTCGTGGAAGCCTAGCCGGGTGAGGCGGCGTTGGCGGCCCTGGTCCATCTCGTACTGGAGTTCCTGGACGCGGCGGTGGCCGGCGGCGATGTCAGCGGGGGACCAGCTGCCGGCCGCGAGGACGACGAGTGCGTCGAAGACGTCCTTGTTGAGGCCGGCGGTGTCGGCGAGTGCCTCGTGGCGGCGGTGGATCGCGGCACGGAGTCGGTCCTTGAGCCTGGGGTCCATTGTGGATTGGTGGGCGAGGTGGGCCATGCCGAACACGACATGGCGGCGTTCGTCCTGGCCGGCGAGGCGGCAGATGCGGCGGGTCACCGGGTCGGGCGCGGTGCGTTCGAGGAAGGCGAGCAGGTCGACGAAGGTGCCCTCGCCGAGCACGGAGAGCAGGAAGGAGGCGAGCGCGAAGTCGGACTCGGTGACGAGGGTGAACAGCGAGGACCGGCCGCCGGCCGAGGACGTGCCGAGGTCGTCGCCGCGGAGCAGGGCGCGCCGGGCGAACACGGACATGTGCCGGGCCTCGTCGGCCATCTGCACGGCGAGGAGCTGGACGACCTCGCGGAAGTGTGGGTGGATGCGCCCGACGAAGCGGGCGGGGACGATCAGCGCCGCCTGCTCGTTCTCCACCAGGTAGGTCATGACCTGAACGACGGCGGCCTCGACGTCGGTGGGCAGGGTGAACTCGTCGGCCCATGGCACGGCGGTCTCGGGGTCCCACTGCTTGGCGGCGGCCTGCGCGTAGAGCCGGGGTGCGAGATCGGCCCAGACGAGGTCGCGCTCGTCGAGGTCGAATCGCGGCTCCGGCCCGCCCGCCTCGAGCAGCGCGCCGCGTACGCCGAGCCCCCAGCTCGCCGGCGGGTGGTCGCGCAGGTCGACGGGCTGCGCGGAGCCGGCTCGCTCGGCGCCGAACCACCGCGCGTCGACGGCATCACCCCGCACGACGACGCCGGCACACGTCTGCGGGTCCTCGGGCGACTCGACCCGGTGTCCCTCGCTGCGGGCCCAGGCGGGCAGGTGCACGCGCAGCGCGGGGTCGCGGCCGGTCACCGCGACCCGGCCGCCCGACGGGAGCCCGGCGAGCGCGCGCTGGACTAGCAGGTGCGCGCCATCGGCGAACCCCAGACCCTCGAGGTCGACGGTCACGGTCGGGGCGGTCATGGCCGGTAACCGGTGGCGGTCACCTGCCCGTTCGCGGTGTAGAAGCCGCTGTCGGTCGCTGCGGAGTCGAGCGCGGCGTAGCCGGTGGTGCGGCCCTTCTCCCAGGCGGTGAGCCCTTCGAGGTCGAGCAGCGGGCGCACCTTGGCGTCGGCGTAGGACATCGACAGCAGCAGGGAGGCAAACAGGTCGCACGCCTGCTCGACGCGTCCGGCCACGACCGTCATGTTGCAGTGGTCGTAGGGCGCGGTCTGGGCGACGATCCGGGTCATGTCGGGCGGCAGGGTGCCCTCCTTGGCGAACGCGAGGTGGTTGGCGTCGATCATGCAGGCGGCGTCGACCTCGCCGGTCACGAGTGCCCGCGCGGCGTCCCGCTCGCCGCCGATGTGGTCTCCGTGCAGCCCGACTCCGACGTCGAACCGCCGCACGGTCGGCTCCACGCCCGCGGCGCGCAGGTGGGCGAGGGGGAGCAGGGTGGCCTGCGGGCTGTCCACGGCGCCGGTGGCGACGACCCGGCCGGCGAGGTCCTCGATCCGCGTGACGGGGGAGTCGGCACGCACCACCACCACCGACGTCAGGTCGCGGTCGGTGTCCCGCATGACCAGCGCCCGCGCATCCTCGCCCGCGGCACGGGCGAGCCGTTCGGTGCGCAGCCATGCGAGCGGGGAGTTCCACGCGGCGTCGATCCGGCCGGCCACGAGGTCCTCGACCTGCCGCTCGTAGTGCGAGTACAGGAGGAAGTCGAAGTCCAGTCCGCGGGCGGTGAGCCAGGTACGGAAGCCTTCCCAGATCGTCACGACCTTCGGGTCGTAGGCGACCGCGCCCATCAACAGTCTCGGGGTGGTCACTGGCGAGCTCACCGGTTCTCCTCATCCAGCAGTGGCAGCCCGGTCGACACCCGGCCGACGAAGTCGTGCAGCGCGTCGCTGGTCGGCGCCATCACCCGGGCCGCCCGCGCGTCGCGGAACATCCGCTCCAGGCCGAGTTCCTTGCGGAACGCGCTGCCGCCGCAGAGCCGCATCGCCTCGTCGGTCACCTCGGCCACCATGTCGCCGGCGAGCGCCTTGACCTGCAGGACGCGCAGGGTCGCGTCCTCGCGGCCGGTCTCCAGCGCGGTGAGGGCGTCGCCGAGGAAGGTCCGCAAAGCGTGGACCCGCACGCTGAGCCGGGCGAAGTCCCGCCGCGGCACCGGCGCGTCCCGCAGGGCCTTGCCGGTGTGGGTGAGCGTCGTGACGGTGAGGTGGCGGGCGACCTCGGTGACCGCCGCGTCGGCGAGCCCGAGGCAGAACGCGGCGTTGAGCACGAGGAACCACGGCAGTGGCACCGTGAGGGCGATGTCCAGACCTGCGCCGTCCGCGCCGAGCTCGGCGTCCGCCGGGACGGTCAGCCCGTCGGCGGTCATAGGCCGCGACATGTTGCCGCGTAGGCCGAGCCCGTCGAAATCGCCCGCCACGGTCAGGCCGTCGGAACCGTTGCGCACCAACCAGAGCGTCATGGGCCCGTTGCCCGCCATCGGCAGACTCGACCACACGTAGCTGTCCGCCCGGCCCGCCGAGGTGACCCAGCTCTTGCGCGCGTCGAGCCGCACCGAGTCACCCGCCGCGGTGGCGGTGCCGACCGGCGCCCAGAAGTGGCTGCGCGACCCGGACTCGGAGAACGCCAACGTGGACAGGTGCCGCCCCTCGCCGATCTCGCGGCGCACATCCTCCGGCCCGTACGCCTCGATCGCCGCCGCCGCCGCATAGTGCATCAAACTCACCATCGCCGTCGACCCGCACACCCCGGCCAACCGCTCGACGACCTCCGCCGCGGCCCGCATGCCCTGGCCGCCACCGCCGACCGCGGCGTCGGCGGTCAAGCCGAGCAACCCCGCCGCCCCGAGCGCGGCGATGTTCTCCTCGGGGAACACCCCGTCGCGGTCGACGGCCTGCGCGTTGGACCGCACCACGCCATCGAGCACCGCGTCGAGCGCGGAGCGCAGATCTTTCGAGGCAGGAACCGTGGTCGTCATCGAACCACCCCTCTCCATCAGGCCGATCGCTAGATGATATACCCAGGGTCCTGGCCAAGTTGATCTTGGACCAGCTGGCCCACGCGGGCATCGGGACGGGGCGATGCCGCCAGGTGGGTCGCTGACCGCTCCTCGGAGGTTACGTCATCGGCTGGGGTCCGGTCCTGTTCGGACAGTTCGTGGACGGTGCGCGTCCTCATCGGACAGACGGGCGGAGGTGATCCGTCGGCGTGATCTTGGTGTGCCGGCGGTGCACCGCGGGTTCGCGTCGTGGGTTCGACTCTTGCCGCCGAGTACGGCCGATGCTATGTTCGCTCTGAATGGAGCGCTCGCTTCAGTCGCGAACCCTGGCCTGACCGGCCATGGCTGAACCACTGACTCCACAGGGCTCGGCGACTAATCGACGACTAATTGACGATTGACACCTCGACTCGTTCAATGGGGAGCCGGCTATGTCCAGTCGTGTATGGCGAACCTCGTGCGCAGTTGCTCTCGCCGGAGTAGTCGCCCTGACGTCCGCGTGTGGAAGCAGCTCCGGCGACGAAGGCTCGGGCGGCACGTTCTCGCTCCGGATCGCCACGACGCTCACTGCCGACAGCGCCGGGATGGAGGCGCTGAACGTGCTGGCCAAGGATGTCGAGGCCGACTCCGATGGGCGCCTCAAGCTCGAGGTGTTCCCCGACGGTCAGCTCGGTACCGAGCCGGGGACGTTGGATCAGGTCAGCACCGGCAGCCTGGACGGCGCTCAACTCTCGACCGCGATTGTGGAGAGTAAGGTCCCATCGGTCGGCGTTATCGACCTGCCCGGCAACTTCGTGGACACCGACGAGGCGTTGACCGCGCTCAACGGCCCGGTGGGGCAGGAGCTCGAAAAGCGCATCGAGGATCAGCGCATGAAGGTCCTTGCCTGGCACACCCTGGGGTTCCGCGGCCTGCTGAGCACGAGGCAGGTCGACCCGTTGCACATGGATGGGCTCAAGGTCCGGGTGCCGAGCTCGCAGCTCTACATCAAGACCCTCCAGGAGCTCGGTGCCAACGCCGTGCCGATCGACTTCACCGAGGTCTTCACCTCGATGCAGAGTGGTGTCGTCGACGCGGTCGAGGCATCGCCGGACATTCTCCTGCAGTTCAACCTCGACGAGGTGGCGCAGCACTTCTACTCGACGAACCACCTGCTCGGCCTGATGATGCTCGTGGTCAACCTTGACGAGTTCAACAGACTTCCGGCTGATCTCCAGAAGATCCTCGTCGACAACGCGAAGAGCGGTGAAGAGGCACAGTGGACCGCGACCGCGGAGTCCACGACGAAATCGATCGACTCACTGCGGAGCAACGGTGTCGAGATCAGCGATGTCGACCAGTCCTCGATGAGAGAGCTGCTCCAGCCGGTCGCCGAGACGTTGGCCCAGGACTCGGATGTCCAGGACCTGTACGAGCAGCTCAAGCCCGAATAGCCGGTCGGCAGTCCAGTTTGCACGGACGTACAGGAGCGGAGGCCTGGTGTCGGACACCGTCGAGAACGCGCCTACCGTAGAAACGTCCGCGGTGGTCGGCGACGACGAGAGCGCGGCGACCACCGACACGCCGCACCATGTTCGCCTGCTCACCACCGCTCTCAGCGTGCTGTGTGGAGTCCTCCTCCTCGGGGAGGCCCTGTTCCTGTTCTTCACGGTCGTGTACCGGCACTTCGCCCCGAACGCGATCGTGGAGGCCAACGAGATCGCGAGCGTCGGGCTCGTCGGTCTCGGCGTGCTCGGCAGCGGGTACGCCTACGTGCGCGGCGGGCACATCAGCTTGAACATTTTCGCCGACCGGTGGCCCGTCCGGCTGCGTCCGGTGATCAGCGCGGTGTCCGAGCTGTCCGTGCTCGCCTTTTCGGTGATCTGTGGCTTCTACGCCATCAGGCTGGCCAGCGTCACCGAGTCTCGACTGCCGGTGAGCCGGTGGCTCGAGAGCGTGCTCTACGTCCCGGTCGCCGCCGGCGCCGCGATCACCGCGGTCGTCGCACTGATCCGTCTCGCCGACATCCGAATCCGGGACGTCCTGGGGGGAGTGGCGGTCACCGCCGTCCTGGCGGTGGCGTTCGTGGCGAGCGCCGCCGGCCTGACGGGCGAGCAGGGCAAGGCGGTCCTCGGGCTCGGTGCCGTGCTGTTCCTCATCCTGATGTTCCTCGGGATACCGCTCGCGTTCGTCTTCGGGATCGTCGGGTCGTTGTTGCTCCTCGTCGCGCCGCATCCGCCGAACGCGGTCATCATTCCGCAGGAACTCGTCGCGGGCATGAACTCGTTCATCCTGCTCGCGCTGCCGCTGTTCCTGCTCACCGGCGGAATGCTCGCTTCCGGTGGCGTTTCCGAGCGGCTGCTCAACATCGTCGGTGACGTGGCGGGACGTGTGCGGGGCGGATCCGGGATGGCGGCAGTCGCCGCGATGTACCTGGTTTCCGGACTGAGCGGGGCCAAGATCGCCGACATCGCCGCGGTGGCCCCGGTGGCGAAGCCCGCGATGCGCGCGAGCGGACACGACGACGGTGAGGTCGTCGGCGTGCTCAACGCTGGTGCCGTGATGGGCGAGACGATACCGCCGAGTCTGGCCATGCTCGTCCTGGCGTCGGTCAGCTCGGTGTCGACGACCGAGTTGTTCAAGGCGGGCCTGCTCCCCGCGGCCACCGTCGGTCTCATTCTGATGGTGGCGATCTACATACGCGCCGTGCGGGCGAACATCAGGCCCGCCGCGGAGAAGCCGACCTGGCGTCAGGTTCGCCGCCACGCGGCATCCGCGATCCTGCCGCTCGGCATGCCCGCCATCGTGTTCGTCGGGATCATCGGCGGATTCGCGACCCCGGTCGAAGCGGGATCGATGGCCGTGGTCTACGGACTCCTGCTCCTGATCCTCGTGTACCGGGTGAAGACCGCCTCGACGGCCAGAGTGGTCGCCCGGGAGGCATCCCAGTCGGGAATGCTCCTGTTCCTGCTCGGCACGTCCTCGATCCTCGTCCACGCGCTCAACATCTACGGTATTCCACAGGACGTCGCCGCCCTGGCGTCGACGTTCGACGGCGACAAGATTCTCTTCCTGTTCGTGAGCTTCCTCGCGCTGGTCGTGCTCGGCTCGATCATGGAAGGCCTGCCCGCGATCGTGATCATGGCGCCGCTGCTGTTCCCGATCAGCGCCACGCTGGGCATCGAACCGCTGCACTATGGGATCGTCCTGCTGCTCTCGATGGGACTCGGCGCGTTCCTGCCACCGTTCGGGATCGCGTACTACACCACGTGCGCGATGGTTGGTATCCCGCCGCAGCGTGCGATACGGGCGACGATCGTCTACGACACCGTCCTGGTGATCGCGATCCTCCTGATCATCTTCGTGCCGTCGATAACCCTGGTCGTCGTCGAGTAGGAGTCTGGAGAGCACATGCGGATCGTCAACGTGCGAGCCGTTCCGCCGGAACGGACGAAGCGGGTGACCGCCATCCCCGACCTGCGGGGTGGCGTGCTGGGTTTGCTGGACAACAGCAAGCCGAACGCGGACGTCATCGTGACCCGGCTCGGCGAGCGACTACGCGAGCATTTCGGACTCCGCGACGTGCTCCTGCGCGAGAAGCCCCGGCCGGGCAGTCCCGCACCGGAACCCGTCCTGCGCACGCTGGCCGAGCAGTGCGGAGCGGTCATCTTCGCGTCCGCCGATTGAGGCTCGTGCACTGCGTGGGGTCTCCACGACGTCGTAGAGCTGGAGAAGCGTGGGGTACCGGCGATCGGTGTGTGCAGCGACGCCTTCGAGCAGATGGCTCGCGCGCGGTCGAGCGCACTCGGGCTGGAGGATCCGCTCCTTGCGGTGTGTGCCCATCCGATCGGTGGCATCACTGCCGACGAGCTCGATCAGCGGGTCGAGGAGCTGTTCCGTCAGATCCTGGTCCTGCTGACCGTCTGACGGCGCCACGGCAAGGCCATGACAAGTAGGAAGGTTGTCTTTGCGAGATGAGCGTTGACGCGGCCGACCTGATCGAGCTCGGCGACACCGACGACGTCGGATTCACGGACTGGGCCGGTGAGCGCGGCTGGACGGACGGCCTGCCGGTCGTCGCGCCGACCGAGCAGCGGGTCGACGGCATGCTGGGCCCGTTCGCGGCTGTTCGCCATCGAGCCTTCGGCACGATGGCCCCGGGCTACGGCGATGTCACACCGGAGCTGGTCGCGGCGAACGCGGTGATGGCAGGAGCCGAGCCGGCGCTGTTTCCCTACGTCTGGGCCGCGGTACTCGCGCTCGTCGATCCCGAGTACAACCTGGCGGCCGTACAGGCCACGACCAATCCCGTGTCGCCGATCATCGTCGTCAACGGCCCGCGGGACGGCGTGCCGGCCTTCAACGCCGGCCACAACTGCCTCGGCCAGGGCAACCGCGCGAACGCCACGCTCGGTCGTGCGGTGCGCTTCTGCCTGACCAACATCGGACTCGCATTTCCGGGCCTCACCGACATGGCGACCCAGGGGCACCCCGGCAAGTTCGGATCCGCCTTCGCCGAGAACGAGGCCGTCAGCCCGTGGGCGCCACTGAGCGTCGACCGCGGTGTGCCGACGCAAACCCCTGCCGTGACGGTGTTTCAGGCGGCCAGCTATGTGAACGTGCTGGACGTCGGCAGCAGCACGGCGACCGAACTGCTCATGGCCATCACCGGCACGATGGGGATGGTGGGCAGCAACAACCTTCAGGTTGGCAAGGGCGACCTGCTCGTGGTCCTCTCCCCAGAGCACGCCCACATCCTGGCTCGCGACGGTCTGTCGAAGAACGAGGTTCGCCGGGCGATCGCGCAGAACTCGACCGTCCCCGTGGCGGCCATCCCGCAGAGCATTCGCGAATGCCTGCTCGACTGGCGTAGCCACGAGTACCGCCTGCTGATCGAGACGAGCACGATTCCGATCGTCGAGACCTGGGAGGACGTCTGCGTTGCCGTTGCCGGCGGGAGCGGGCCGCAGACCATGGTCGTGCCCGGCTTCGGCGACGGGCGCAGCGTGACGAGAGCGGTCGACTTCGTGCCGGAGTCCCCGTAGTCGGTGCGTGCCGCGCGGTTGGTCACCGCTGACGCTCGACGAGCAGCGGCGCCAGGCCGCTCTGCACGATCGTGTCGTCGGTGTCGACCAACTCGAAGTAGCGAACGACGATGCCGGTGTCGGGTACGTGGTCGCGTGGTCGTAGCTCGTCGATGCGCATGCGCGAGCGTAGCCGTGCGCCGGCGACCACCGGCATACCGAATCGCCAGCTCTCGATGCCCAATGCGGCCACGGCCGTGCCATGGAACACTTCGAGCTCGTCGATCAAGCTGATCGCCAGGGTCAGACCGAATGAGCCGCTGGCGATGATCGTGCCGAAGCGGGACCGGCGGGCGAACTCGGGATCCACGTGGAGTGGGTTGGTTTCGCCCATGAGCCGCGCGAAATCGCGGATCTGGTCCGCCGTCACCTCGTGGACGTCGCTGACGAAGACCTCCCCGACCGCGAGATCCTCGAAGTAACGCCCCCGTGGGTGGTTCGTCGTCACTCCGGACGCAGCCCCAGCTGACGCGCGATGATTCGGCGCTGGATCTCGAAACTGCCGCCCGCGACCGGCGCCACCCACGAGTCGATCGCCATCCGCGCGATGGGCAGTTCGTTGTTGACGAGTGCCCAGCCGCCTCCGACGTGCAGTGCGAAGTCGGACACGGACTTCGCCGCTCTGGTGGCGGCGAGCTTGGCGTATGAGGACGCCGCGGCCACCTCGTCCTTGGGCCGCCGCGAGTCCCAGGCCCACGCCGCCCGGTGCACCAGGAGCCGAGCGGATTCGATCTCGGTCCGGCAGTCCGCGAATCCGAACGCGATGCTCTGGAAGTCCCCGATGCGCTTGCCGAACTGCTCACGAGTCGTCGCGTACTCCAGCGCCCAGTCGAACATCGCGATGGAGTGGCCCACCCACCGCGAGGCGACGATGATGCGTTCCTTGTTGAAGACGTTCAGCACCTCGCGGAACCCGGCATTCAGCCGCTGCGCCTCCGGAACGTGGACGCTGTCGAAAAAGAGTTGAGCGGTGGGGATGGGGCGGCTGGCGATCAGGTCCATCTTGGTGATCGTCAGACCTTCGGTGGGTGCGTCGACCAGGAACAAGGCCATCGGGCCGTCGACGTTCGGCTCGTCGACGCGGGCGAGGACCAGCAGTCCGTCCGCATCGGCGCCCAGCGTAATGAAGCACTTCTCGCCGGTGATCGTCCATCTGGAACCTTCGCGCTTGGCACGGGTGGCAATCGCGGCGACGTCACTTCCCGCGGTCGGCTCGGTGACCGCGAGCGCGAGGATCGCATCTCCCGCCAGGACCGGCGGAAGGCGCGACTCGATGAGCTCGGGGGAGCCGAAGCCGGAGATCAGGCCGGGTAGCAGCGAACCCTCGAGCATGAGGGCGGCCGACAGGTTCGTGTTCACTCGAGCCGTCTCCTCGGCCAGGATCGCGTCCTCGACGATCCCGAGTCCCGAGCCGCCGTGCTCGCCCGGAATGGAAAGCCCGAGCAGATCCTTCTCGGCGGCGGCGTGCAGCAGTTCCCGCGGAAACTCGGACTTCTCGTCGGCCCGCCGCCAGCGCGGTTCGATCTCGTGCGACGCGAAGTCACGGCACACCTGCCGGAGAGCGAGTTGATCGGCGGAGAGCTCGAAGTTCACGGCCGCCCTTCGACTAGTGGAGCGATCGCTCCAACGTAGAACCGAACGACGGCGCACGTCAAGGACTTGCTCGGGCGCTACCAGGCCGGATACGCTCCTCGTTGGAGCGCTCGCTACAGAGAGGCCGGTCGCATGCCATCGCCACTGTCGGCCACTTCGGCCATCGTCGGCGTGGGCAGAACCGAGTGTTCGCGCAACAGTGGGACGACGGAGGCGGATCTGGCCCTACGCGCGATCACGGCCGCGATCACCGACGCCGGCATCGAGGCGGCGGACGTCGACGGCATCGTGCCGTACGCGCTCGGCGCTCCCGCCGAAGACGTGCTCGAGGGGCTCGGACTGCTCGATGTGCGGATGGCGGCGACCACACTGATGGGTGGGGCGGGCCCGGTGGCCGGCCTCAAGCTCGCGGCGATGGCGCTGGCGGCCTGCGTTTCCCGGTACGTCGTCGTGTACGTCGCGCGCAACGGGGGCTCGCAGGTGCGTGTCGAGTCCCGGGTGCGGGCGATCGTTCCGGGGCAGGCGATGCGGCTCCAGCTCGAGGCCCCCGCCGGGATGTCGCTGCCAGTGCAGTGGTTCGCGCTGATGGCACGGCGGCATATGGCCGAGTACGGCACGACCCGCGAGCAGTTGGGCGAGGTCGCGCTCGCCATGCGAGCGTTCGCGCGACTCAATCCGGATGCGCAGATGCATGGCCGGCCGATGTCGATGGAGGACTACCTCTCGTCACGGCCCATCGCCGAGCCGTACCACCTGTTCGACTGCTGTCTGGAGAGTGACGGCGCGGCCGCGATCGTGATGACGACGGCGCGGCGTGCGGCTGACCACGAACGACGCGTCACGCTGGCTGGCGTCGGAGAAGGTCATGCCGAGAGCTCGGCAAGTTTCGCCAGCCGGCGGGACTTCTTCGACATCGGTTTGCGGCGTGCCGCCCCGATCGCCTTCGACATGGCCGGCATGCGGCCTGACGAGATGGATCTCGCCTACATCTACGACTGCTTCACCTTCGAGGTCCTCCACCAACTGGAGGCGGCCGGGTTCTGTGGTGCGGGCGAGGGCGGCGCGTTCGTCCAGAACGGACGGATTGGTCCGGGCGGCGACCTGCCGGTCAACACGAACGGCGGTCTGCTCTCGGACGGTCACCTCGCGGGGATGAACGGGATCGTCGAGGCGGTGCGACAGCTGACGGGTCGAGCCGGGCCTCGGCAGGTCGCGAACGCTCGTTCGGCGTTCCTCTGTGGATTCGGGGACATGGGCGATGGCACGGCGGCAGTACTGGCCGGTGGGTGACGGTGATGGAGCAGTTGGCGTCGCGAGCGGTCGCGGGTGACTACGGGCCCTACCTCCAGGGAGTTCGAGACGCACGCATCGTCCTACCGCGGTGCGCCGCGTGTGCACGGTGGGTGTGGCCACCGTCGGATCGATGCGTCTACTGCCGTGCCGGGCAGGTGAGCTGGACTCCGCTGCCGCGGGACACGAGCGGGACGCTGTTCACGTTCACCATCGTCCACCACACCTCGTTGCCGGCGTTGCGCGGCGAGGTGCCGTACGCGGTCGGCATCGTGACGATCGACGGCACTGACATCCGTCTGGTGGGGCGCGTCCGCGGAAATCTCGACGCGCTGCGCGTCGGTGACCGGCTGCGGCCGGTCTTCCGTGGCGAGGCCACCGATCCGGTGATCGACTGGACGGTCTAGATGATGCCCTTGGCGCGTAGGTCGTCGCGCCGGTCGGTGGACACGCCGAGCAGGTCCCGCAGGACTTCGTCGGTGTGGGCGCCCAGAGCTGGCGCCGGCCAGTGAACCTCGCCCGGGGTCCGGCTCAGCGACGGCATCGCGTTGGGCATCGAGATCGGTGTCCCGTCCGCGTCGGCGACGGTGACGATATTGCGACGCGCGGCGACATGGGGGTCGGCGAGTAGGTCCTCAGGTGTGTTGACGAGGCCCGCGATGATGCCGGCGCGGTCGAGTTCGTCGATCGCCCCGGCGGCGTCGCGGGTCGAGATCCATTGCCCGAGGGCATCGGTCAGCTCGCGGGCCGGTGCCGGGGACGGTTCGGGCACGCCGGCGACGCGCTCGCGGACGAACGTGTCGAGCACCATGATCAGTCGCGGCGACGACGCGGACACGGCGACGAACTGCCCGTCCCGTGTTCGATAGACGTCGGTGGAGAACGCCCCCGAGAAGGGGAACTTGTTGCCGCTGCGGGCAATGCTGCTCCCGGTCGCCGCGGTTATTGGTATCTGCCACTCGATCATGCGGAACAGCGCCTCGTACAGGGCCAGGTCGATGACCTGACCCCGGCCGGTGGCGTGCCTCGACTGCAAGGCCAGCAGGACGCCCATGGCGCCCATCATTCCAGCCGTCAGATCGCCCAGCGAGTAGCCGGGATGGACGGGGACCTGGTCGGGCTGGCCGGTCAGGTTGGTCGCGCCGCTGAACGCCTCGGCGACCTTTCCGAATCCTCGGCGCCCGCTGTACGGGCCGATCTGCCCGAACCCGGAGATGCGCAGGACGACGAGGCCGGGGTTGCGCGTCTCGAGGTCAGCAGGAGAGAAGCCGAGCCGCTCCAACGTTCCCGGCTTGAAGTTCTCGACGAGCACGTCGGCGCGCGCGAGCATCCTCCGGAGCAGTTCGTTGCCCTCCGGTGTCTTGATGTCCAACGTGACCGACTTCTTGTTGCGTCCGAGAACGGAGAACCAGAGCGGGGAGGAGCCGGCCGCGGGCCCCATCGTCCGCTGACCGTCGCCTCCGGCGGGACGCTCGATCTTGATCACTTCGGCGCCGAAGTCGCCCAGCAGGGTGGCGGCGAACGGTCCGGCGAGGACATGTCCCAGCTCGATCACCAGGAGACCATCGAGTGCACCCGTCACGTTGGATCTCCTCGTGCCTGGCTACGTCGAGTGAAGCGAGCGCTCCGTTCACCGCATGGTAAGCCGCGCGAGCGGGCAGGTTCAACCCGGCGGTCAGCGTCCGCGAGGCTCCGGCTCGACGATGCCTTCGATGGCGATCACGCCGAAGGCGGCGGCGATCTCCTCGCTCGAGAACCTCTCGCCGGAGCGGAACCACTGGTACGCCCAGTTGCACATGCCGAGGATGCCGAGGCGGATCAGCCGAACGTCGACATCGCTACGCAACTCGCCCGCCGCCATCCCATCGCGGATGACCCGGTCCACGAGCTGGTCGACGCGATCTCGTTGTCTCACGATCGATCGGCGCATCGCGGGTGGCAGGGCGTGCTGCTCGCGGAGAAAGACGGTGACCTCCGGCTGGTGGCTCTCGATGATGCTCATGACGACGCCGACGATGTCGCGGAGCTTCTCCGGTGCGCTGCGGTCGGTGTCGACGACTGTCTCGAGACGATCGATCATCTCCACGATGAACTGCTGGTGTAGCGCCTTCAGCAGATGTGCCTTCGACTGGATGTGGTGATAGAGCGCGCTTTGGCTGATACCGGCCCGCTGACCGATCTCGCGGACGCTGGTTCCGCTGTAGCCCTGACGCATGAACAGTTCGGCGGCGACACGAAGAATTCGGTCCTTGGTGTACTCGGTGGTTTCGGCCCGGACTGCTCGGGTGCTTGGCACGGCCTTCTCCTTATCCTGCCCGGTCGTACGTCAGGGTATTACCTGGTTGCGTGTACCGAGCCGCGACGAGGATTCGGCACGGATGCGCCAGAGAGGGTCGGTACCGGTTCGCGAGCCGGTGGCGAACGAGGGCCCGAAGTCCGTCGGCGTCAGCACGGTGTAGTCCATCGACTCGTAGACGACCGTGCGTCGCCAGACTCGCCAGTCGCCGCCGCGGCGCGTCACGACGTCGACGAACCGGCAGCGCACCCTGGTCTCAACCGTACTGTCGGCGCTCACTCGATCGAGTCCAGGAATCGAGTACATGCGCAGGGACTGTACCGCGTCGGCCGCCGGAGTCCGTTGAACAGTGATCGAGTAGGTCTCGACGACGGCGCTGTCGGGCTCGGTGAATTCCACGAGCACATTCGTCAGGAAATGCATCGACAGCACGATCCGGGCATGCCGCTCGACCATCCACGCGATCAGGCCCTCTCGGTCACCGCGGTATCCACCGTGGTCGTCGATCGCGTCGGGGTGGTAACAGCCGCGAACGCCGTCCCAGTCGCGGCGGTCCACGCTTCGGGCGTAGCGGTGCATGAGGTCGGATATCGCCCAACGGTCGGCCCCGCGCATGGCGTCGTCGGTGGGCGAGCTGTCGTGGTTGGCGGAACCGCTGGTCATCGCATCCCTTTCGGGTCCGACGATCGCTCCGGCGACTGCGTTGGCAACGGTGTCACCGCCCCTTCGGTCAACATGGCCTGGAGTCGATGCTTGACGACCTTCGCCGTCGCGTTGCGGGGAAGGTCGGCGACGAAGGCAACATATCTCGGCTTCTTGTATCCGGCGAGGTGCGCCCGGCAGTGCGCCACGACGTCCGACGGCGACAGGACCGCCCCGTGGCGAACGACGATGACGGCACAGACTGCTTCGCCGTAGCGGGCGTCGGGCAGGCCGACGACCGCCGACTCCAGCACCGCGGGGTGCGCGGCGAGTACCCGCTCGACCTCCGCGGCATACACGTTCTCGTCGCCGGTGCGGATCATGTCCTTCTTGCGTCCCGTTACCGTGAGGATGCCGTTCGCGTCGATGCGGCCGAGGTCGCCCGTGTGCACCCAGCCGTCGACGAACGTCTCCGCGGACTCGGCCGGTCGGTTCCAGTACGACACGGCGGTGTTGGGTCCACGCACGCAGATCTCGCCGCCGACGCCGGGCCCGGCGTCGGCGTCGGTCTCGATCCGCACGGCGCCGAGCGGCAGTGGTCGACCGGCGGCGCTGGGGTGCTCGCGGGCCTCGGGGGGACTCATGGCGACCGAGATCCCACCACCTTCGGTGAGCCCGTACACCGACCACAGCTCGACTGTCGGGAAGGCGGCGTCGAACTGCGTGACCGCTCGGTCGACCAGCGGGGAGCCGCCGGTCAGCAGCGTCCGCAGTGAGCTGAGATCGAGCTGGTCGAGGTCGTCCATCTCGAGTAGTTCGTAGACCATCGCCGGGAACAGCAGCAGGTCCGTCACGCGTAGCGCCGCGGCCACCTCCAGCGCGTGTCGCAGGCTGAACTCGCCGCTGCGCGTGATGACCGCATGCCCACCGGACATGAGCGTCGGCAGCAGGACGTCCTCCATCGAGCCGACGTGGTACAGCGGCCCCACCGTCATCGCCACCCGTGCCGGTGTCGCGCCCCATTGCATCACCTGCATCGCGCCGAACATGACCGTGCTGCGATGCGTCCAGACGGCGCCCTTGGGCCGTCCGGTGGTGCCGGACGTGTACATGATCATGTGCGGTTCGCCGGTCCGGTCGGTGGTGGGGATCGGGTCCGCCGGCTGACCGCTGAGCCACTCGTGCGCCGCGATGGCCCAGTCGGGGATCTCGTGGGGGTCGCGGTCGACGACCACGACGACATCGCGCAGGCCGTGCCGGTGCCGACACAGTCGCAGTGTCGACAGCAGCTCGCCGTGGACCACGATGAGCGAGCAGCCGGAGTCGTCGAGGACGTAGTCGAGCTCGTCGGCGCTGAGCCGGAAGTTGATGCGGACGGTGATCGCGCCGATGGTCGCGATGGCGAGGTGCAGCGGCCAGTAGTCGACGCAGTTACGAAGCATCAGCCCGACCCGGTCGCCCGGTGCCACGCCGGCGGCCAGGAGCGCGTTGGCGTAGACGTTGCGCCGCTCGTGAACGTCGCCGTAGGTCAGTGGGTCGACGCCTTCGACGGAGAGCGCGGGCCGGTGCAGGTAGTCGGCTCGCATGGGGAGGATGTCACCGACGTTCACTGGCGCCCCCGTGCCTGGCCGTGGCCATCCGGTGCCGCGGACGCATCACAGCACCGCGATGGGGTTGACCGCCGATCCGGTCGCGTTCTTGAAACGCAGTGGAGCGATGGTGAACTGGAAGGTCCACCGGGACGCCTCGGCGCACGCCTCGGAGAGGTCCTCGAGGTAGGCGTTGTCGATGAGCCAGAGGCCCAGGGCGACCATGCCCACGGCGTGTATCGGTGTGGCGATCGAGTCGACACCTGACGGCATCACGTCGTTGGCGGCATCCGATCCGACCACCGCGACGTCCCATTTCCGTAGTAGTGGCAAGGTGCTCGCGTGCAGCCCGGGTGACCCGTGCTCCTCCGGGTACGTCACGCCCTTGTCTCGTGCCCGCGCGTCCCGCCCGACGTAGACGAGGACGATGTCACCCGACTCGATGGTGACCCCGGCGGACTCGGCGCACGCCACGAGTTCGTCGGCGTGGATCGGGTCGCCGGGATCGAGGTAGGCAACGCCCCGGTGGCGGGGGAAGTCGAGCAGGACGCCGCGCGAGACGATGCCGTCACGGGCAAGCTCGACACTTCCCGCGCGCGCACCGGAGGCGGTGCGTACCGTGCTCGCGGGTCTGCCGTTGAACATCTTGCCGTCCCAGAACACGTGCGACGGCGCGTCGATATGCGTTACCGCGTAACCATGGAAGTCAAATCCGACCCAGTCGGCGGCCGCCGCGAAGCCGGTTTGTGCCGCGCCTTCTCCGCTTACCGTCATGTGATGCAGGATCGGCTGTGGATTGCTCTCACTGCGCACCGGTGAAAGGGTGCGAGCACAGCCGATCCCGCGCCCGCTGCGCACCGCACTCGCGGCCTGGAGCCGCTTCGCGTCGTCGATCAGGTTGAGCGTGCCCAGCTGATCGTCCTCGCCCCACCGCCCCCAGTTGCTGAGCTGATCGAAATACGATCGGACCTCGGCCTCGGACATCGTCATGAGCGCGATCCTCCGCTGCTACCGGTTCGACTGGAGCGCTCGCTCCAGCTTAGGTTCGGCCAACCTGTCCCGTCAATCGCGCGCCGAGTTCTTGCACCGGCCGCAAACACCATGTTAGCCTGCCCGATAGAGCGCTCGCTACAGTCGGAATCCTCCCGACGCGAACGCTGATCGTCGCGGGCATGACTCAGGGGCTTCCGTGATCACCATTTCGCGCTTCATCCACGTCAACATCGTGTGCCGAGACCTCGTGGCGTCGTTGAATTTCTACGTTGACGTTCTGGGCGCGAAGGTCCACGAGATCTTCGCCTCTGGCGACAGCGACCTGCGGAACGTGATGGGAGTCGACTCACGCGGCGCCCCGTCCTACCGGGCGGCGTTGGTCTACTGGGGAGCGTCCAAGCGTGGCCCGTACCTCGATCTCGTGCAGTGGATCGGTGGGCCCGACGACGGTCGTCCACCACTTCGCGCACAGGATTGCGGACTCGTGCGCGTCGCTCTGCAGGTCGATGATGTCGACCAGGTCGCCGCGGAGCTGGCGGACCGTGGTGTGCCGCTGGTCGGTCCGGTCCACGAGGCACCAGTCGGTCCGTGGCTGCTACGCCTGGTTCTCTGCACTGATCCTGACGGGACGCTGATCGAGCTCGTCAGCTTCACGAACGGTGAGACACGGGCTGATCGCGGGACGGCCCTGACTCGACAGCAGCTTGCCGAGCTGGCGAGCCATGCCCGTACCGTGGACTGACTCGCCGGCGGGCAGAAGTCGCCTGTGGACTGAACGGGACTCGCGGGGATTGGTTATCGCTTGTCGAGGGTGACATCTCTTGTTGATGTGGCGCGCTTGGCGGAGCCTCGCGATGAGCTGCTCGAAACTTCGCTACGACGGAGGGCTCTTCGCAACCACTCGGATGAGTGCGGGACTGTGAGGTCCCCCCAGATCGTGGAGGACTGGTTGGCCGCGGTGGTCTCGTAGTCGATCGGGGATTTCGTGCCACAACAGGAACTGTGGCGTCGTCGCCTATTGTAGAAGTCGACGACCCAATTGACGATGACTTGTTGTGCTTCTTCTCGAGTCCTGAAATGGCGCCGGGACAATACTTTCGACGGGCGGAAACCGAGCCTGGCGCACCATGTGGTGAGGCTGTGCGCGGTGTCGGTGGAGCCTCGGTCGGTGTGGAAGCCGACCTCGACCACGTCACCACCCCGCGCCGCGACGGCCGCGTCGAGCTCGGCTCGCCGCTGCTCCGATGACACACTTGTAGAACAGTGACTCCGACACATCCAGAGCCCGGCAAGCGACCGCGTGCGGCACATCGTGGCCGGTCCTCTGGTCGGCGATGAACACGGCCAGGCTCACCGCGTCGCCTCCTTCACCCACCCGACCACGGATCGCTTGAGCACGCTCCCATCCGCAGCTCCGCGACCTCCTGCCGCAACCTCGCCAGCTCCGCCCGGTCATCGCTGCTCAGACCCTCGCGCTCGCCGCGTTCGATCTTGTCCTGCGTGACCCAATTCCCCAGCGTCCGCTCCACGATCCCAAGGTCACGCGCCACCTGGGCGACCGGCTTCCCAGTCTCGCGAACGATCCGGACCGCTCCCTCACGAAACACCCGGTCATACCGACGTCGCTTCTCCGACATGGCTGATCCTCATAGTCCATGCCTCCACGATCTTGGGGGAACCTCACCTCTCAGTCCGCGGGCATTGGAAAGGCGGGTCCGTGCCGTTGGCGTTCACGGCAGTCGCACGTCGTTACGCCGCCCATGCCGATGTGTTGCGGACCTGGGTCGTGGTCCGGGATCGGAGCGCGAGCACAACTCATCCAGCCTCGAACGTCGTCAACAACCTTCGCGAGGCTCCGCCAGTCGCCCCCGCACCTGCTCGACCATGTGCAAGAGGTCCGCCCATTCCCCGTCGTCGGCCAGCGGCGGCCCGTACTCGTCCCGTAGCCGCCGGTACACCGACACGGTCTCGGTGAAGTAGGTGAGGGCGTCGTCGAGGTTGCCGCGCTCGTAGTGGACGCGGCCGACGTGGTGCAGGGCGACGGAGAGGGTGCGGAGACCGTGGGGGGTTTCGCTGTCGTGGATGTCGATCTGGCGGGCGATGCTGAGGGATTCGATGTAGTGCGTGAGGGCGTCGTTGAGGTTGCCCCGGGTTTCGTAGATGCCGGCGATGCTGCGCAAGGCGAAGCAGAGGTCGTGGAGGGCATGGGAGGTTTCGCCGTGGTGGGTGTGGGCACGGCGGGCGATGGTGAGGGCTTCGGTGAGGTGGGCGAGGGCATCGTCGAGGCTGCCCCGCTTGTCGTGGACGCGGCCAACCATGTCCAGGGCGTAAGCGAGATCGTGGAGGGTTTCGGGGGTCTCGCCGTGGTGGGTGTGGATGCGGCGGCGGACGGTCAGGGCTTCGGTGAAGTGGGTGAAGGAGTCGTCGAGGTCGCCACGCTTGCGATGGACATAGCCGACGGTCTCCAGAGCGAAGGCGAGGTTGCGGAGGGTTTCGGGGGTCTCGCCGTGGAGGGTGCTGATGCGGCGGCGGATGGTGACGGCTTCGGTGAAGTGGGCGAGGGCGTCGTCGAGGTCGCCGTGGCGTTCGCAGAAGGTGGCGAGGTCGTACAGGGTATCGGCGAGTTTGTCGAGGGTTTCGGGGATCTCGCCGTGGTGGGTGTGGATGCGGCGGCGGATGGTGACGGCTTCGGTGAAGTGGGCGAGGGCGTCGTCGAGGCTGTCGCACCTTTCGTTGATACTGGCGAATCTCACGAGAGCGAAGGCGAGGTCGTGGAGGGACTGGGGGTTTTCGCCGTCGTGCGTGAGAACGCGGCGGGCAATGGTGAGGGCTTCGGTGTAGTGGGTGAGGGCGTCGTCGACGTTGTCGCCCATGTCGTAGATGAAGGCGACGTGGTTCAAGGCGCCGGCGAGGTCGCGGAGGGCTTTGGGGGACTCACCGTAGAGCGTGTGGTTGAGGCGGGCGATGGTGAGGGATTCGATGCCGCGGGTGAGGAATTCGTCGGGTTTGCCGCCGGTTTCGGTGGCCTGCCTGACGTCCTCGAGGCTGATGGCGAGGTCGCGGAGGTTTTCGGGGGTATCGACACGGCGGGCAATGGATTCGGCGTGCTGGGTGTGGATGCGGTTGCGGATGGTCAAGGATTCGGTGTGATGCGCGAAGGCGTCGTCGATGTCGCCACGTAGTTCGTGGGTGCGGGCGACGTTCTCGAGGGCGATGGCGAGGTCGCGGAGGGCCTGGGGGGTTTCGCCGTGCTGGGTGTGGATGTGGCGGGCGGCGGTGAGGGCTTCGGTGTAGTGGGTGAGGGCGTCGTCGGGGTTGCCGCGGGTTTCGTGGATGCGGCCGAGGTTGTTCAGGGCGACGGAGAGGTCGCGGAGAGCCTGGGGGGTTTCGCCGTGCTGGGTGTGGATGCGGCGGGCGATGGTGAGGGCTTCGGTGTAGTGGGTGAGGGCGTCGTCGGGGTTGCCGCGGGTTTCGTGGATGCGGCCGACGTTGTTCAGGGCGACGGAGAGATCGCGGAGAATTTCGGGGGTCTCGCCATGGTTACCTGCCACCACACGGGCAATGTCCAGTTGAGCCAAACGTACCGCGAGCACCTCGCCCGGATCCGATGCGCCGGCAAGAATGGTCAACAGTTCGCCGGTCAGCGTGCGGCCGAGGGGCCGGCGGCAAGCGAGCGCACGCCTGGCCGAATCGAGGGCGGCGACGAGATCGGCACGGTCGGCCAGGGCCGTGGCGTGCCAGGCGTGGGCCAGCACAAGATCATCTACCGAACCGCTGCCGTTCGCCGCGTCGAGCGCCTCCCGTGCCGTCGTGACCGCATCGTCCGGACTGCCCGCCTGCCCAGCCGATGCGGTTCGACACCGAATGTTCCGCAGCTCCACACTTGGCTCGACGCCGGGCTCCAAGACGTGGGCCACCGCCCATTGCAGGTTCGGGTCGTACGCGACGGGTGGCGGTGGCGTCCATTCCGGCAGCAGTGCGGTTGGCGCCGGCTCGGCCGGGGCTCCACCGCCAAGTATCGGGGAGACCGCCCGCCCGGCCGGCCAGGAGCCATGATCACCGGTGCGGAGGGCGGCGAGGACGGACTCCAGCTCATCAGCGAAGGCTTCGTCCTGCTCGGCCGCCTCCTCGAGCGCCAGGCGAACCCGGGTCTGGATTCGGGTTCCGGCCTCGCCGGTCTCGGCCACCTCGGACTCGAGTTGCTTGATCGCCGAGTCTGCGCACAGTTTCCCGATGATCACATCGTGCAGCCTGTCCAGGACGGCAACCATCGCCTCGTCGGTGACGCCGTCCAACCGCGTCCAAGCCCGCCCCGCCTCGCGCGCGAACCACGCGATCAGCAGGCCAACCGCCACTTCAAGACCAGCCACCATGTGTGAATAGACGACGTTCGCGGGGCTCGAGGTTCCGGTCACTCCCAGTTCGGGGAGATGAGCGCTCCAGTGATCGCATCGGCAACGGCCTTGACATCGACCGACTGCTCGTTGTCGGCCAAAGGCGGTCATGGTTCCTCTCCTCGGGGTTGCAGAGGCCATGCCGTCCATCTCGGATGGCCGACCGCACCGTGCTGCAGTGGGATAAGGACGACTGCGCCCATGCTCCACCGGCACCACCTCGGACACCGGCCGATCGCAGATCACATCCCGCCCGAGTGGATGCCGAGGTGCCGGGGTGCGTCGCCGATCTCGTGGGCAGCGCGAGCACATCGTCGGGGATCGGGTGTTCCTCGTCGGCCGCGACCTTCGCGACCGGGCCCCGGCGGTCGATCTGCTTGGATCAGGCGTCTTGCTCGCCGGTTGAGTAGCCGAGGGCTTTGGCCATGTCGCGCACGGCGGAGCGGGCGCGGTAGGTGATGACGTTGGCGACCTGAGCGGCGTGGCAACGGCCGTGCTTGGCGTAGACGTACTGGATGGCTTCCTCGCGGCGGTCGGATTCGATGTCCACGTCGATGTCCGGTGGTCCGTCGCCTTCCGGGGCGAGGAAGCGTTCGAACAGCAGGCCCCATTTGACCGGTCGGCGTTGGTGAACCTGCCGGGGCGGCTGCTGTCCGGGCCACTGGGGCGCGACGTGGTCCGGGGGACGCGCTGAAACGCGACCTCCTGGCCGTCGCCCACGCGGAGCGTGATCCAGTCGCCACCGTTGCGCACGGTCTCCAGCCGATGAGCGGAGTGTAGAACTCGGCGAGCCTCCCGATGTCCGCGGCGTCGAACCCGGCCAGCTCCAGACGTCCGGTTCCGGTCATGCCGGTCTGGCCGACCAGCAAGGGAGGTCGGCGGGAGGTCCACTCTCGACACCAGCTCGTCGCTCCGGCTCGTCCACCGACCGCCGCTGCCAGGTACGACTTGACACTCGTCACCAAACTGGAGAAACCTTGCTCGGCATCGTCCCGACCGTCTGGTCGGTCGGCTCAGTTACCAGTGGATGTTCATCATCAGCTGATCGGCAGCAATGCAAGATGAGGAGAGGGGTCAGCGTTGATCACGAGATGGCAGGCCGGAATGCGATCAGTCGCCGCGGTGCTCGCGCTCACGATGTTTGTTGCCGGTTGCGCCAGCTCGTCCGGTGGTGAGGGCGGCGGCGGGTCCGAGGGCGTCACCTCATCGCAGATCCTGCTGGGGACCAGCAACCCGCTGACGGGGGCGGCCGGCGGTGCCTGCAAGCCGATCAGTGACGCCGCGTGGGCTTGGTTCGAGAAGGTGAACGCGGACGGTGGGGTCAACGGACGCAAGATCAAGAACGAGGTCCTCGACGACCAGTACGACGCGACTCAGGCGCTAGCCAACGCCCGGCAGTTCGTTCGCGACAAGGTCTTCGCGTTCTTTGGCGGATGCGGCACGATCCAGCCGCCCGCGATGCTCCCGGTGGCTCAGCAATCGAACACCTTGCTCCTGTTCCCGTACGCCGGCCTACCGGCCCTGTTCACCGAGAAGAACGTGTTCAACCTGCTGCCCCTGTACGGTGATCAACATGCTGCGGCGATCGGTTACGCGTTCGGTGAGCAGGGCAAGGGGTCGGTCTACTCCGTTGTCCAGCAGGCCGACGGCCAGCAGGAGACGATCGACGGAATCAAGAACGCCGCGACCGAGGGCGGCGGGACCTACGCGGGTGGCAGCCTCGTCACCGTGAACGAGCGGGACTTCAACTCCCTCGCGCTCAAGATCAAGCAGGCACGCCCCGACTACATCTCCATGCAGGTGAGCGCCGGGCCGGCCGCTCAGTTGATCACGGCGATGGTGCAACAGGACGCTCTTCCCACCAAGTCCCTGCTCGGGACCAGCGTGCTCGCCGCGTCGAGCTTCCTGGATGCCATCCCGAAATCGGTCCACAGCAAGCTGATCGTCGCCAACCCGACCGTCGCCTCGACGAGCCCGCATGCGGCCGAGTGTGTCGCCGCCGTCAAGGAGTACTCGCCGGATACGCCGATCGACGTCTTCTCGATGTGGGGTTGCGCGACGGCACAGGTCTTCGTCGCCGGCCTCGAGGAGGCCGGGAATGACGTGACGCGCGACTCGTTCGCGAAGGTACTCGAAGGCTGGAAGAACAAGGACGCCTCGCCGATGATCCCACCAGTCACGTTCACGGAGACCAACCATCTCGGCAACACCGCGGTCACCCTCATCACGATCAAGGACGGGCAGCCGACGGTGGTCGGGACGGTGCAACTGTCCTCCTGACCCGGGTCTGTTTCTCGGCTGGAGCTAGCGAGGGGAACTGATGGAACTGCTGGTCGGAGGAGTCGCCTCGGGGTTGGTGCTGGGGATCCTTTATGGATTGCTCGGCTTCGGCATCGTGCTGCTGTTCAAGGCGACCGGGGTCGCCAACTTCGCGCAGGGCACGTTCTCGATGGTGTTGGCCTTCGTCGCCTACCAGATCTGCGTGCACCTGGGCGTGCACATCGTTGTCGCGTTCTTCATCAGCGTCGTCGTAGCACCGGTATTCGGAGCGGCCGTGTATCTGCTCGTGATCAGGCCGCGGGAGGGTGCGGGCCACCTCAATCTGACGATTCGCACGCTGGCGCTGAGCATGCTCCTGGTGGCGATCGTGCAGCAGCTCTACGCGGCCAACGAGCCGTATCGGTTCCCATCGCTGTTCCCGAACGAAACAGCGTTTCGCCTCGGTTCCGCGTCGATCACGTGGCTCAATGTTGGCAGCCTGGGAGTCGCGGCCATACTCGCCGCGGGGTTTGCCTGGGTGTTCCGCGCGACGGACCTCGGTCTGAAGTTGCTGGCGCTGGCCGAGCGTCCCGAGATCGCTCGGATGTTGGGCATCAACGTCCGCCGCCTCGCCGTGTTGTCCTGGATGACGGCGTCGTTCGTCGCGCTCGTCGTCGGGGTGCTGCTCGCGCCGACGACACTCTTGAGCTCGAGGATGGCGGATCCCTACCTGCTGATCAGCTTCACCGCGGTGGTCATCGGCGGGCTCACCAGTCTCCCGGGCGCACTGGTCGGCGGCGTTGTCGTGGGACTGATCGACTCGATAACCAGCTTGTACTGGAACGCGGACGTCAGCTTGTTCCTGATCTTCGTCTTGTTCCTGCTGTTCCTGCTGTTCCGGCCCAACGGATTGTTCGGCGTCTCAGTTGCCGAGCGGCTATAGGGGAAAGCCATGAAACTCTCGGCGCGAGCGCGCAGTGGCACCCTGCCCGTTACGTTGCTCGTCCTCATCCTGCTGGCGTTCCTGCCGCTGTTCTCGCTCGACGAGCGTATTCAGGCAGCGCTGGCGCTCGGCCTGATCTATGCGATCGCCGGGGTGAGTCTCGACGTCTTCTCCGGTTACGGCGGACAGCTCACGTTCGGCAACTTCGGGTTCGTCGCGATAGGGGCCTATCTCTCAGCGGTGTTCACGACGCAGTACCACTGGTCGGTGTGGGCCACGATTCCGCTCGCTGTGGTTGTGTGCGCCATTGTGGCCGCCTTGCTCGGCGGAGCGATGATCAGGCTGCCGTTCGTCGGTGTCGCACTGGGAAGCTTCTTCTTCGCCTATGTCGTCGTCGCCCTGATCAGTGGTCCCACCCTGAGCCGGTGGACCCATGGCGGTAACGGCATCCCTGTCACCGAACTCGCCATCGGGACGACGTCGCTCGGCTACGGTCCGGGACTGTTCTGGTTCGCCTGGATCACCCTGGCAGTCGTTGTGGCACTGAGCTATCGCTATGCGAACTGCCGAGCTGGGAAGGCGCTGCGCGCCATCAAGATGAACGAGACCGTCGCTGCGTCGATGGGTGTGAATGTCTTCGGACAGAAGCAATCCGCATTCGTCTTCGCCGCCGCCGGCGCCGGCCTGGCTGGAGTCGTGTTCGCGCAGAGCCTCGGTTATCTGTCGCCGGACAGCTTTGGAAGCATCGAGTCGATCGTGTTGATCGCGATGGTCGTCGTCGGCGGGATGGGAAGTATCGTCGGCCCGATCCTCGGCGCGGTGTTCTTCACCGTCGTTACCGAGGCCACCCGCTCGACCGGCCAGAGTCGCGATGTGGTGTTCGCCCTCCTCCTGCTGCTCGCGTTGGTGTTCCTGCCCGAGGGACTCATCGGAGGAGTCGACGCGTTGTGGGCACGGATCCGTCGCCGGATCCGACGGTTGAGGGCCTCGACCGACGGCCGGGTCGACGTCGGGGTCGAAGTCGAGGGTAGCGAGATCGCCCGCGGGACCGAGAAGTTCGATGCCGTCGACGGATCCACGGCACAACCGACCAGCACATCAGCACGCACGCACGTCACGTCACCCGAGGAACCAGCACGGGCCGGTTCCGACGGCGGCGAAGCGCCACTCGCGGTAGAGAGCGTGACCGTCGAATTTGGTGGCGTGCGCGCGTTGGACGGCGTCACCGTTACCGTTGAGCACGACACCGTTCACGGCATCATGGGTCCAAACGGAGCGGGCAAGACGACGCTACTCAACTGCATCAGCGGGATTCAGCGCTACGCCGGCGACATCCGATTGCACGGCGAGTCGATCGCTGGCCGGACGGCCCGCCGAGTACGGCAGGCCGGCGTCGGCCGCACGTTCCAGAACCCCTCGCTCGTCCCGGACCTGACGCTGCGGGAGAACGTCGAGCTGGGCGCCTATGGCCTCGCTCCGTCGTCAACTCTGGTCGACATCCTCCCGTTGCCGTCGACGCTGCGCCGTGACCGGCATGCCAGCGTCGCGGCAGAGGAAGCACTTGACCGCGTCGGCTTCCCGCAGGCGCGGCGGAACCTTCTCGCGTCCGAGCTCACGCTGGCCGAGCAGAAGATGGTCGACATCGCGCGCGCGATCGCGGGGGCTCCGCGCCTGCTCCTGCTCGATGAGCCGACGGCTGGGCTGGAACACGGCGAAATCGACCGGATAGCCGAGGTCATCAACACGTTCCGACGCAATCGCGGCCTCACGGTCGTCGTGATCGCTCACCACATCGGTTTCCTGCGCGACGTCGCCGACACAGCGACAGCCCTGGACTTCGGACGAGTCATCGCCGAAGGACCCCCGGACTCCGTAACGCGGCGCGAGGAGGTCGTCGCGGTGTTCCTCGGCGGCTCGGCGGCGGTGAACTGATGGCCGGTGCACACCTCCAGGTCGAGGCACTCGCGGTTGCGTACGGCTCGGCCCGAGTGCTCGAGCAAGTGGACCTGCACGTCGAACCCGGCACAGTGGTCGGCCTGGTGGGGCCGAACGGCGCCGGCAAGACGACGACGCTGCGTGCGATTTCCGGACTCGTCAGCCGCCAGCGGGGAACCGTCATGCTCGACGGCGCACGTATGGATGCCAAGCCCCAGGCCATGGCTCGAGCGGGTGTCGCCCATGTCCCCGAAGGTCGCGGACTGCTGCCGTCGTTCACGGTCACGCAGAATCTTCGGGTTGCCTGCGTAGCGGTCGGACGTCGATTCGGGAGCGCCGATATCGACTATGTGGGCTCGGTCTTTCCGGCCGTGACGCGACTACTCAAGCGTCGAGCCGGTTCGCTCAGCGGGGGTGAACAGCAGATGGTCGCCCTAGCACGCGGCCTGGTCGTACAACCCAAGGTCCTCATGATCGACGAACTCAGCCTGGGACTCGCGCCGAAGATCGTGCACGACCTGCTGGAGGTCTTGAGCAGGATCGTCCATGACGAGCAGCTCTCGCTGCTCCTCGTCGACCAGAACGTTCGCGCACTGTCCGATGTGTGCGATCGGATCTTTGTCCTCCAGGACGGCCGCACCTCCGAGTCGAGTGCCGGCGAAGACGCACTGCGCGCCGTGTACTTCGGCGGCGCGGCCGGTTGACGTTCCTATGTCTACTACTGACTCGTACGATCGAGCACCATCGAAGGAGCAGTTCAGGTGAACCTGTCAACCGAGGTTCCGCCGCACGTCCGGGACATGACCCTGATCACCTCGTACGACGAGGCGGACGAGATCTTCCGTTCGAAGCAGTTCTTGCAGGGGTCGCACGGGGAGAGCCGTCCGTTCTTCGGGCACTCGTTGCTCCTTCTCGACGGTGTCGAGCATTTCAAGCGCCGGCGACTGCTCTCCGCCTTGTTCCGCAAGGAGGCGCTGTACCACTACGAGACCGCACTGCTGCAGCCTACGATCGACCAGGTCCTCACGGAGGCGGCGGCGCGGAGTGGACCGACTGGGCCCGTACCCGTCGATCTCGTTCAGCTCTCTCACCGCATGTTGCTGCAGATGACGGCCGGCTTCGTCGGCCTGGACGGGGTTGACGACGACGAGTCGAGCGAGCGTTTCGCCCGCTACCTCGGCAAGTTGGGCGAGGGCCTTGGTGCGGAATGGTCCACAAAGGACCATAACGAGCTCATCGCCGAGGTCATGGCTGTCCGCGACGAGTTCGTCGCCGACTTCTATGCGCGCAGCGAGACTCGCCGACGAGAGCTGGTCGAGTCCTATCGACGGGACGAGATCGGCCGGGCCGAGCTGCCTGTCGACCTCGTCACCCTGATGCTTCTGCATGAGGACCCGGAGTGGTCGGACGACCTGATCATGACCGAGGCGACGGTGTTCGCGGTCGCCGGTACCCAGACCACGGCGATGGCCGTCCCACATGCCGTCGCTCACCTCGACGCGTGGGTACGCGAGCACCCCGAGGACCGGAACCGGCGTACCGACCTGGACTTTCTCCAGGCTGCTACGTACGAGTCACTGCGGCTGCACCTGCCGGGCCCAGCCGAGATTCGGGTGGCCAGCGATGACGTCACCCTCCGCTCCGGTCGCACCGTACGCCGAGGTGAATACGTCGCGCTCATGTTCGCCGAGGCCAATCGTGACCGGAAGGTCTTCGGACCGGACGCCGACCGCTTCGACCCGACACGCACCATGCCGGCCGCGATCAAACCCTGGGCACTTGGCTTCGGCGGCGGGGTGCACACCTGTATCGGACGGCAGCTGGTCACGGGTCTGTCGCGATCGGTCGACGAGCTCGGCACGGAGGAACGCTCGACAGTCGGTATCGCTGCGCAGATCCTGCGGTCGTTGTACCGCGCCGGGGTCGAGCTCGACGCCGACAACCCGCCGCGTCGACGTCCGGACTCCTACTACGACGCGTTCGAGGCGTTCCCGGTGTCGTTGACGCGGCTCCGTCCCGGACAGGTCGCCAGGGAGGGGTGAGCCGTGCGCATCGTGATCGACGGTGACAAGTGCCAGGGGACCGGTTACTGCGAAATGGTCAATTCCGAGCTCTTCCGCGTCGGTGAGAACGGTCTGGCCGAAGCGCTCAAGCCAGCAGGGGACCCGGCCCTCGACGCGGCCGCAGACGATCTGCGTGAGGCAGAGACGCTGTGCCCGATGGGTGCCATCGCTGTCGTGGCGGATTGAGCTAGGTGGGGATTCGCCCGGCCCCCGCGCGAGTTCCCAGTTCGGACCCGCGAGTCGGGCCCACGCCTCAGGTTGCGTCCTGCCGAAGCCGGGCGTCGTGGGCCTGGCTGAGCAGCTCACGGATCTCGGTCCGTGCGGGCTTTCCGGTCGGCAGGTTCGGTAGCTGATCGAGGACTACGACGGTCCGCGGCCGTTTGAACGGCGCGAGCCGGCTCTTGCAATAGGACAGGACGTCATCGGGACCGATGGCGACACCGCCGGCGGCGTTCGGGTCAGCGACCACCGCCGCCGCTACGACCTCGCCCCGGATCGGATCGGGAACGCCGGCCACGCAGGCGTCCTTGATGCTGGGATGGGAGAGCAGCACCGACTCGACTTCCAGCGGGGAGACGTTCTCCCCGGCGACCTTGACCACGTCCTTTGTCCGGCCGCGAAAGTACAGGCGTCCTGACGACTCCCGCCGGACCAGGTCACCGGTCGCGAACCAGTCCGACTGGCCTACCGGGTCGTCGGGCACATAGCCGAGGTGCAGGTACGGCGTGCGCAGGAGCAACTCGCCCTCGACCGCGTCTTCGCGGGTCCCGGGTGTGACGACGCGGATGTCGAACTGGGGGAGTGGAAATCCGATGCTGGCGGCGGCCAGCTCGTCGGAGTCGGAAACAGGCGTCATCGTGGCGATGCCACCCGCCTCGGTCAGCCCGTAGACGGTGCAGAAGACGTCAAGCTCGAAGACCGAGCGCAATCGACGCACGATGCCCACCGGTAGCGCACCGCCACCCGAGTACATAGCCCGCAGGGCAGTGAGATCCCGGTGACCGAAGTCGGGGTGGTCGACGAGCTGGCGGTGCGCGTTCGCGATACCGATGAGTACCGTCGCTCGCTCGTCGGCGATGGCGTCGATGATCTCGCCCGGTGTCAGGTGGGCCAGCGGACGAATGGCCGCGCCGACCGACAGGGGAGCGAGCAGGCACCAGTAGAAGCCGGCGACGTAGAACAGTGGACACGAGACGAGACACACGTCGTCGCTGGTCAGGCGGATGATCTGGGCGTACGCGGCGATGTTGCCGAGTACGCGGTGCGAGGCGAGGGACCCCTTGGGCCGGCCGGTCGAGCCAGATGTCCAGAACATGGCGACCGGATCATCTGGGCGGGCCCGTCCGATGGCCGCCGCCACCGGACCGTGCCAGTCGTCGTCCCGACAACCCGACAGCAACCGGGACCAGTCAGTTGTCCATGGACGGGCGCCGTCGATGGCGATTATCTCCCGCAGACGCGGGTAGCGGGAGGTGGGTAAGGCGATCTCGGAGCCGTCGGCTTCGCCAAGGAGACCCGCACAGATATCGAGGAACGGCGTCGACATGAACGAGTCGGTGGTGATGAGAAGGCTCGCACCGGACGCGCTGAGCACCTGGGCCACCTCGGGTGCGCGCAACCGCGTGTTCACCGGCACACAGACCGCACCCACATGCGTGATGGCAAGGGCACATACGATCCACTCCGGAGAGTTGGGCAGCCACAGCGCAACCCGGTCGCCCGCCCGCACACCTCGAGAGCTCAACGCGTTCGTTGCCTGCACGACCCGCCTTCGCAGCCCGTCGTAGGTCAGGCGTGTCGTTGGCGTGACGATTGCCGACGATTCGGCATAAGCGGCGCATACTCGGGCGAACAGCTCGGGAATCGTCTGGTCGGACTCCGCCGCGACGGCGTCTCGGTCGATCTCAGGCCACGGGTCCAACTCGTTCACTGACCATCCCTGCGGACGAACCCCACGAGGACCTGCCCGTCCACCTCATGGAACGTGACTCGCACGGGCGACCCGGGCCGCGGTGTCCCCGGATCGAGGAGGCGACCCAACATGCGTACGCCCTCCGCCAGGTCGACCAGGACGACGGTGTACGGCGTGTCCTCGCCGTAGGTTTGGTCCATCGCCTGGTGCACCGTGATCCATGAGTAGATCGTGCCGTCGCCGGTGGCTGCCTCGAGCGTGATGTCGGTCGAGGCGCACAGCGGACAGGCTGGCATCGGGGGGAAGAAGTGGCGGTCGCACGCGCGACACCACGGCAGCGTGAACCGGCGTCGGCCGACCTCGGCCCACCAGCCTTCGCTGTCCGCATCGGCCTCCGGCGGGATCAAGGCCCGCTGGCGAGGCGTCATCGCGCGCCGTTCGTCAGCACGAGCGCGCTGCCGTCCGTCAACGCGCCGGACGTCACGACGCCAACGTCGGCCACGGGGATCTGGCGCTGGTCTCCCCGACTCTGGATCTGCAGGACGGCCTCGACGAGAGTGTTCATCCCCTGGAGATACCCCTCGGCGAGCAGACCTCCGTTGGTGTTAACCGGAAATGAGCCGTCTATCGCGGTCACGCCCGACGCGACGAACGCTCCCGCTTCGCCGCGACCGACGAATCCGAGGCCTTCGAGTCCGAACAGGACTGTGCTGCTGAAGCAGTCGTAGATCTGTGCGAACTCGATGTCCTCCCGGCCGAGACCGGCGGATCGCCACAACTCGTCGGCCAGTAATCGGGTGAAGTTGGCCGAAAGGTCGTCTTGGTCGAAAACGTCGCCGACGTCCAGGCCGGGCCGAGGTCCGGTCACCCAAGCACCGCCCTGTACTCGCGCCGGACGGTGTCGGAGGTCTCTTGCCCGCTCGAGGCTGGTGACGAGAACCGCGCAGGCGCCGTCGACCTCGATCGTGCAATCCGCGGACCGCAGCGGCTCGACGAGGTACGGTTCGGCGAGGTAGTCCTCGAGTGATATCTGCCGACGTCGGATGGCCCGTTCGTTCTTTTCCGCATACCAGCGCTGGGCCAGCACGACCGCCCCGAGGTCCCGCGTCGTCGCCCCCGTCTCGATCATGTAGCGACGAGCCCACATCGCGACGAATTGCGCGTAGGCCGTGACTCCGACCGGGTATCGGTACTGTGTCGTCGGTGTCGAGTAGACCTCACGCCCGACCCGGTAGCCACTGCGGCCGTTCAGCGCCCGGTACACGAGCACGTTGTTCGCCATACCAGACGACACGGCCATGGCCGCGTGCATGATGGCAAGACACGGTGCCTGTCCTGCCATGTTCAGATCAAGGCTGTAGGTCAGCCGGGGGAGCGCAAGCGTCGAGGCGATGGCCGGGGACGTGACCGAATCACTGTTGAAGCTGTAGTTGACGATGCCATCGACGTCGGAAAGCTCGAGACCGCAGTCCCATACGGCGGCCCGGCACGCTTCGGACGCGAGCGACAGTACGCTGCGGCGCGATTCCCAGACGTAGTCGGTGAAGCCGACGCCGGCAACCGCGGCACTTCTGGTCGATGCTGACGACGGCAGTCTGGCAACGCCACCGCTCACGCCATAGTCCAAACGCGGTCCGCAACGGTGGCTGGCCCGTAGACTCGGGTCCGACATGGCTTCAGCCGGCTGGGGCAGCGTGAGCAACACATCGACATAGGACCCTTCCGGTCACCAACGGGGGGACACTGGCCGCGCCGTCTGAGACGTCGTCGGATGCTGAGCGGCAGTGTAGCACATCGACCAACCGTCCAGACGGTCGGGCCAGGTGTCGACGAGGGGAGCATGATAGGGCAATGGACCGAACCGGGATCGGTGGCACCGTCGATGGACGGGCGGCACGCCGCAACATGTCGGGCGAGGAACGGCGCCAGCAGATCGTTGACGTCGCGGCGGAGTTATTCGACCGCGCCGGGTATGCACAGGCCACCATGGGCGATATCGCGGCAGCCGTTGGACTCGCGAAGCCAACGTTGTATCACTACTTCCCCAGCAAGGACGAGATCCTCGTGTCCATCCACGAGGAGTTCGTCAATCTCGTCATCTCGCAGCAGGAGCGCCGCGCCACCAGCGATCTGGCGCCGGAGCAGCGACTGCTCGAGACCATGGTCGACATCATGGAGTTGATGCGTACGCACCGCGGGCACGTGCGCGCGTTCTTCGAGCATCATCGCGACCTGCCGCCGGACGCGCTCAGGAGCATCCTCGGCAAGCGTCGCCAGTACCAGCGGATGGTCGAGTCGACCATTCAGTCCGCAATTGATGCCGGCACCTTCAGGCCCGTCGATACCCGGCTCGCCTCGCTTGCGGTATTCGGTATGTGCAACTGGGCATACCAGTGGTTCGACGCTTCGGGCCCCCTGTCCCCGCGAGAAATCGCCATCCAATTCTGGGGTTTCGTGACGCACGGGCTCATGTCGCGACGGAGTGACTGATCGCCGCCGACGACGCGGCTCGGTCCGCGCCGACCCATGCTTGACATCGTGGTTGCATCCGACGACTATCCTACCCAACCGCCCGTTCGGTCGGTCGGCGCGTGTGGACGCTGCATGGAGGTGGTCGAGTGTTGCCTCGCGGGCCCCGGACGTTCGCGGTGCCGGAGTCAGCGGTCATCGTGGGGGCGGCCAGCGGAATGGGGGAGGCCGCCGCTACCGTCCTGGCCAGCTGCGGCTGCGTCGCATTAGGACTGCTCGACGTCAACTCGGCCGGCTTGCCTGCCGTCGCGGCCAATTGCGAGAAGGCGGGAACGCGGACGGCGACAGCAGCCGTCGACGTTCGTGATCGAGCAGCAGTGCACGCGGCGTTCGAGCAGATCGCGGAGGAGCTCGGTCCCCCCGATGCCGTCCTGCACTTCGCGGGGGTGACGTCGCACCTTCCGTTCGAGGACGTCGACGACGATGCCTGGACGCCCGTCGTCGACGTCAACATGAAGGGCACGCTGTGGGTGGCCCAGGCCGCCGTCGCTCAGTTGCGGCGCTCGGGTCGGGGTGGCGCGCTGGTTCTCACCGGGTCGGTGTCGGCCCGCACCGGCCCAGTGCTGGCCAACATCGCGTATGCGGCGTCCAAGGGTGGAGTCAACGCGATCACCCGAACGTTGGCTCGTCGCCTCGGGCCGGAGAACATTCGGGTCAACGCTGTTTCGCCTGGCCAGACCTACACCCCGATGCTCGAGGGCGCCTGGGTGGACGTCTCGGGTGTCGAGCGGGAGAACGCCAAGGCGGCGTATGAAGCGGCGGTACCGCTCGGCCGCATCGGCGAGGCCCACGAACTCGCCAGTGCCGCGGTCTTCCTCGCGTCCCCGGCGTCGAGCTATATCACCGGGGAGATCCTCGAAGTCAACGGTGGCTTCTACTTCGACTGAGTCGGACGCGCTGCGGCGTCCGTGACCACAAGGAGAGCGGGACATGACGGATACGGTGCGCTGGGATCGCGTCGCACGCGCGCTCGAGCGCGACCAGTATCGAATGATCTGGAAGCCCTACGGGCTGCCCGAGATCACCGACCCGGAGCATTCGGCGTTCCATGAGGGGCCCGTCCAGTCCGCTTGGGACATCCCGCCCAAGATCATCATCCAGAGTGCGATCACCGGTGCGTTCTTCACGCGCAACGCCAATCCAAACCAGCCGCAGACGACCGCCGAAATCCTGCAGTCCGCGCGGGCGTGCGCCCAGGCGGGCGCCAGTGCCATCCACGTCCATGTGCGTGACGACCGCGGCTACAACACCCTGTCGGTCGAGCGGTTCGAGGAGGTCGTGCTCCCGCTGCGTGCGGAGTTCCCCGGTATCAGCATCGACGGCTGCTACGTCTGTGCGCTGGCCGGCGAATGGGAGCAAATGAAGATCGCGCTCGAACGGCGGATTCTCGACGCGGTGCCCATCAACCCGACGGCGGTGTACAACGGCGACGCGCTGTTCGCCAAACCCGTCGGAATGATGCTCGAGAAGACCCGCCTGGTCCTGGCCAGCGGCGCGCGTCCGATCATCGCCGTCTACACCGACGCCGACGTGGACAACGCCGCCCGCTACCTGTTCGCCAGTGGGTTGCTCGGAACCCACCAGCTCTGGTGCGTTCTCCCGGCTCTGCCCGGATGCAGTCCGATGAACAACCCCCTACAGATGGTCGACGGGCTGCTGCGCATCACGCGTGCGATCCACGACGTCGACCCCGAGGCGACGATTCTCGTCTGCGCGGCCGGCCGGGCCTCGTCGTACCTCGTGACCGTGGCGGCTGCCCTCGGCCTGCACATCCGCGTCGGGATGGAGGACACGGTGTGGCGATGGCCGCACCGGTCCGAGCGGCTCGAATCGAACCTGCAGGCCCTCGAGTCGGCCAAGGCAATGGTGGCGTCACTCGGCCGTGAGGTCGCCACCTTTGCCGAGTACCGCGAGATCCTCGACCTGCCTGTGCGCACGCACTGACGGGGGGCGGGCATGACCGAGTCGGTTGCCGCGGCAAAGGCGTGGGCCGTGCGGCATCTACGCGGGCTCTGGGCAGTCCCACATGCGCCATTCGCGCCGGACGGCAAGCTTGAACCCGAGCTGCTGGCCGAGACGTATCGAGCGTGCACCAGGCTCGATGTGAGCACAGTGGCCCACAGCCTGCTGATGGAGCCGTGGGCGATGAGCCTTCACGAGCGGAAGCTCTGCGTCGAGGTGCTCGCCGAGTCAGTGGGCGATCGGGTGCTCACCGCGGCCTACGTCACCGATCACAGCACCCGAGTGACGATCAACCTCGGCGAGCACGCCGTGGACGCCGGGATCGACCTCCTCGTGCTGAACTGCCCCTACGAGTGGGCCAAGGCACAGAGCGAGGCGATTGGTTGGTTCGAGTACATCGCGCCCCGACTGCCGGGGCGCGTGGTCGTGTACAACACCCCGCACTCGGGTCTGCTGCTCGAACCTGCCGCGCTTGATCGTCTGGCTGACCAGGCGAACATCGTTGCCGTCCTGAACGCCGCCGGGTCCTTCGAACACTCCCGCCGCACCGCCGAGCAGGCCGGCAACCGACTCGTCGTCAGCGACCCCGTCGAACGCAACTATCTCAGCGCATGGGCCACCTGGCGCCAGCCGGTGCTCATGTCGACGACGGCATCGCTGCTGCTGCAGTCGCCGCAGTGGCAGCCAATCCGGGACTACATGACGCTCGCCCAGAGCGGTAGGGCGGATGAGGCGCGGCGAGTTTTCGAGAACCTGGCGGCACTTCGCGAACTGTGGGAGTCGGTGTACCGCGGGTCTGGCCTCGACTCAGGCAAGCACGCCGCTCATCCAGTCAGCCGGACGAAGTTCTGGCAGCAGGTGATGGGTATCGGCACAGGTGAGGTACGACCGCCGCTACGACCGACCGCTCGCGAGGACAAGGAGGCGATCCTTACCGCCCTCAAGCCGTACGTCGAGAAGTTCGGCATCGAACACAGCTGGACTGCCGCCGAACGCCGGCTGGATGCCGCCCACCGCAACCATCCCGAAGGAGTGTCCGATGACGGATGACCACATGAGCTGGGCGCACCAGAACATCGCCGGGATATGGCTGGTACCGCAGCTGCCGTTTCGCGCCGACGAGAGCATCGATGAGCAGGCGCTTGCCGCGGTATTCGAGAAGTCGATGGAACTCGACGCGGCCGGTGTGGGCTGTTCGATGCTGATGGAGCCCTGGTCGCTCACCCACGAGGAGCGGATGCGGTGCGCCGAGGTCATGGTCGACACCGTGGCCGCACGTCGGCACAGCATGGTCAACATCACCGACCACAGCACTGCCGAGACCCTGCGCCTGGGCCGTCATGCGTTCGAACATGGGGTCGACCTCGTGCTCGTGAACTGTCCCTATGAATGGGCCAAGTCGGAGGAGGAGGCCGTCGCCTGGCTCGAACATCTCGCGGATCGTCTGGACGGCAAGGTCCTGCTCTACAACACCCCGCACTCGGGCTTGTTGCTCACCCCGGAGGCGATCGCGCGGCTGGCTGAGCGCGACAACGTGGTGGGTATCAAGAACGCTGTCCGCGACCCCGCGCACAGCGCGCGGATCCGCGAGCTCGTAGGAGACTCGCTCGTCGTGAGTCATCCGTTCGAGGAGGACTACCTGGAGAACATCAGGCGTTACGGGCAGCCGGCGCTGCTGTCCACCACCGCATCCCTGCTCATGCAGAGCGCCAACTGGCAGCCGATCCGCGACTATGCACAGCTGATGCGGGCCGGCGAGGAGGATGCCGCACGTCAGCGCTACGCCGAGCTCGAGCCGCTGCGCAAGGTCTGGACGGACAGCTACGCCGACTCGCACGACCTCGCCCACGCCAGGCACCCGCTAGCGATCACCAAGTACTGGCAGGGCCTCGTCGGCTACCCCACCAGCCCGGTTCGCCCGCCGCTGCCACAGCTGCCCGACGCCGCCAAGGTGCAACTGATCGACGCGCTCGAGCCGTTCGCCGACCGCCTCGGCAACGGTGAGGCGTTGCTCCGGGCACGTGCCGAGCTTGCCCGATGACGGGGGCGCGGACCGTCGTCGTCACCGGGGCGGCGCGCGGCCTGGGCTTCGCGACCGCTCGCCTGCTCGCGGAGCGCGGGGACAACGTCATGATGCTGGACCGATCGGACGACGTCGTCGCGGCCGCGGACAAGCTCGCCGCGGACGGCTACGCGGTGGTTGGTCGAGCCTGCGACATCACTGACGAGTCCGCGGTCGAGGCGGCTGCGTTGGACCTTGACGCCCGCTTCGGTGGTTGCCAAGGTTTGGTGAACAATGCGGGGGTAATCGGTTTTGGCGGAATCGAAGACCTCGACCTCGCCGAATGGGAGCGCGTCGTCGCGGTGAACCTCACGGGCGCCTTCCTGTGCTGCAAGCACTTCGGACGCCTCATGCTCCGGGGAGGTGCCGGGAGCATTGTGAACGTCACGTCTCTCGCCAGCTCATGCCCGACACCGAACGCCGGTGCCTATTCGGCGAGTAAGGCCGGGGCGGAGATCCTGGCTCGGCAGCTTGCCGTCGAATGGGGCAAGCGGGGAATCCGAGCCAACGCTCTGAACCCGGGCTTCATGTCCACTCCGATGGCCCAGCCGTTCCTGGACGTGCCGGAGTCGCTGGCCAAACGAAAGGAGATGGTGGCGAGCGGTCGCATCGGCGAAGCGGAGGAAGTAGCGCGAGTGATCGAGTTCTTGCTCGACGTCCGTTCGAGCTACGTCAACGGCGCCTCGATCGATGTTGACGGCGGCCTCGGCCAGATGTTGACAAGCCTGGTACCACGACCCGGGACGGAGCAGTCGACCGGCTGAGCCCGGCCCGTCTGTCCCACCGCGCCTCCAGCGGACAACGCCGCGTCCCGCCTACCCCATGAATCACGTGATGCTCCGCAGGGCCGGGCGTGTGTGGCCGTTCACGGCAACTCAACGACACGCGGACCGCCGGTCCATCCCCGAGGTCCGCTCGGCGCGGACGGCTGCTGACCAAGGCCAGCAGCCGTCACCCGATCCCGACCTCTAACCGCTCCCGCCCATGCGTATCCCCCGGCCGCACTCCACGCTATCGATCTGCTCGGGGGACAGCCCCCGCATCCGCATCGTCCGTCACACCTGCTCCTTCACCCTGACAGACGAGCCCCGCCGACGCATCTCTGCGCTCACCCGGCTGTCCCTCGCTGTCCCGTCTCTGGCTCTGACGTGGCAGCCCTGCCCATACGGGCGCCACAACGAGCCGGGCCCCGAGCGCGCCAACTGCCGACGCAGCCGCACGAGCAGCCGGCGCGGCAGGGCGGATCGTGGCGCAGGTAGGGGACGCCGTTGACTCCAAGGCCTGGCCGTGCGCGGGTGTTTTCGGTGGCCGGGCAGCAGCCGGCCGAACCGGAGTTCGCGCCGCGCGGCACGGCGATGACCTCGGCGACGCGAGCCGGCGGGACCTTCGACTCTGAGAAGCAGGTGACCGGCCAAACAACCCGCGTGACGATGTCTCCCCCGACGAGCTGGCCGGCTACCGCCTCCACGCCGTCAACGCGGCCGGCAAGCTGTCGTCCGAGGCAGCCGCCCGCCGGCTGGTGGCGGTGGTCCTCTCCAGCCTCCGCCCAGCGCACTGACCGACCCCCTCAGCGGCCGCGGCCGCGATTCGTCCACTACAGAGCGTCTATTGTGGACTATATCGGCGGCGAGGCCGGCTGAGCGGCAAGCGACGGGTCCCGCGCACACCTGGACAACGCTGGACAACGCTGGACATCGCCAAAACCTGTGCATAGTATGCATGACGACCACGGCGACGGTCGACGACACCACAGGAGAGGCAGCGCATGGTCAAGCTCAGCGATTCCATTCATCTCGTGGGTAGCGGCGTCGCCGGGATCAGTGCGCCCACCGACGCCAACGTCTACCTCATCGCCAACGGCGGGCAGGCCGTGCTGGTCGAGTCGGGCTCCGGGATGAACAGCGAGCTGCTTGTCCGCAACATCAGGGAGACCGGGGTGAACCCGGACGCGATCTCGATGATCGTGCACACCCATTCGCACTGGGACCACGCGCGTGGCGCGCACGAGATGACCAAGCTGCTCGGTGCCCCCATCGCCATGCAGGAGGCCGGACGCCGGGTGCTGCGCGACGAGCGGTTCGCCGAGCACCTGGTCACCAAGACCGGGTTCGAACCGCCGCCCCCGGTCGAGATAGACATCGCGCTGTCCGACGGCGAAACCTTCGAGATCGGCTCGCTGCGGCTCGGCGTGCTGGCCACGCCGGGGCACACGGCCGACAGCGTGTCCTTCGTGCTCGACGACGGGACCCACCGATCCCTGTTCACCGGCGACATGGTGCAGGGCGAGGGCACCCTCGGCGCGATGTGGTTCGACAGCGACCTCGTCGGCTATCGCGACTCCCTCGCCAAGATGGTGGCGGCCAAGCCGCGGGCCCTGCTGCCCGGTCACCGGATGTTCACCCTCGCCAATGCCGACGCGATGCTCGACCGGGCGATGCGCTCGATGACCGGCACGATCTACGAGTTCGTCAACACCGGACCCGCGTTCGCGCCGAGCTGGTGGCTGGCGAACTACAAGACGGAAGTGGCGAACAGGCCATGAGCGAACCCCAGGAACGTCTGATCGTCACCTTCACCGTCGACGCCGACCGGGAGGCCGGCCTCAACTCCTGGTACAACCTGGAACACGTCGCGCCGCGGCTCGGTCTGCCCGTGGGATCGGGTTTCCAGAGCTGCCACCGTTACGTCGTCACGAACGGAACCGCGCGGTTCCTCAACATGTACGACCTCGACCCCGGCGCGCTGAACAGCGATCCATACGGTGAGATCCGGGACTTCGAGGAGAAGATGGACGACGTCGCCTACTACACCGGGCATTTCAAGAACGACCATAGCGAGGACTTCCGCAGGCTCGTGGTGCGTCACGGCGACATCCTCGCCGACAACTCCGATCCGGCCACGGCGGACGCGGTGATCCTCGATGTCGTCACCGGAGTGTCCTTCGAGGACCTGCCGGTCTGGGGGGTCACCGGGCTCACCGGCCGGCTGCGGCTGGACCCGGCGGTCCGGCGATCCACCGTGTGGCCGATGCAGGGCGCGGCCGGCTTCGTGATCGCGACCGACGTCGCCGTCGGTTCCGTCGTGGACTGGCGACGGTTCTACCAGGGCACGCTGGCCTGGCTGCCCGAGGACACGTTCGGCTTCCCCGACGACACCCGGACAGAGGTCGTCTTCGGGCACCGGATCGCCCGCTTCGCAAGGCCGGCCGTCGATGCCTGACCCCGGCGAGGCGAGGCTCGACGCCGGCAAGCGGATCAGGGAGACCTACCTCGGACCGGGCGGCGAGCAGGCGTTCGCCCCGATCGCCGAGCTCAGCCCGACCATGCGCACCTGGGTGGTCGGTGAGCTGTTCGGCAACGCCTACGCCTCCGAGGTGCTCGATCTGCGAGTACGCAGCCTGTGCACGATCACCAGCCTGCTGACGCTGCATCGCGTCGAGCCGCTGCGCAACCACATCCGCGGCGCGCTGGCCAACGGTGTGACGCGAGCGGAGCTCGTGGCGCTGTTCGAGCAGCTGCTCTGGTACGTGGGCCTGCCGACGGCCGCCGCCGGGTTCACGGTGCTGTCGGAGGTGCTGGCCGAGGGGAACGACGGATGACGACCATCCCGTGGGGCGGCATGAACGGCCCCCGCACATACGAACACCTGCTCATCGGCGGCACGTGGCGCGACGCGTACGGCGACGGCGCCATCGAGATGCCCGATCCGGCCACCGGTGGGGTGTTCGCGGTCGTGCCGGCCGGCGACGAGCGGGACGTGGACGCCGCGGTGCGGGCGGCCAGAGCGGCGCTCGACGGGCCGTGGGCCGCGCTGACCTCCTCGCAGCGGGGGACCCTGCTGTACGCGCTCGCCGAGCGGATCGCCGCGGAGGCGCCGGAGCTCGCGAAGCTCGAGTCGGCGGACACCGGCCGCCCGCTGCGCGACGTGTCGGGTGAGGTCGCTCGCACGGCCGACTGGCTGCGGTTCTTCGCCGGGATGGCCGACAAGGTCGTCGGCCGGTCGATCGAGGTCACCGGGGACATGTCCGCGTACACGATCCCCCAGCCGGTCGGTGTGGTGGCCGCGATCATCCCGTCGAACTCGCCGTTGAACCTCACGTCCTGGAAGCTGGGCCCGGCGCTGGCCGCCGGCAACACCATCGTCCTCAAGCCCTCCGAAGTGGCCGGCGTCAGCCTCCTCGAGCTCGGTCGGCTGGCCTGCGAGGTCGGGTTTCCGCCCGGCGTGGTCAACGTGGTCACCGGCACCGGTCCCGTAGTCGGGCCGGCCATCGCCGCGCACCCCGGCATCGACAAGATCAGCTTCACCGGCAGCGCCGAGGCGGCCCAGGCGATCATGGCGGCCTCGTCGTCGACCCTGAAACGCCTCACGCTGGAGTGCGGCGGCAAGTCACCCAACATCGTCTTCGACGACGCCGACCTGGAGTCGGCGCTGAACATGGCCGTGTTCGCGGCCTTCAAGTCGAGTGGGCAGTCGTGCTCGCTGGGCTCGCGGCTGCTGCTGCACAACGCGATTCGCGAGGAGTTCACCGCGGAGCTGGTGCGCCGCACCGCGCTGGTCAGGGTCGGCCGCCCGCTCGATCCGACCAGCGACATCGGGCCGCAGGCCAGCGCCGCCCAGCTGGCCAAGACGACGCGCTACATCGAGTCGGGGAAGGCGAGCGCCTCGCTGGCGTTCGGCGGTGGGACTCCTCCGGATGAGGACCTCGGCCGCGGTTTCTACGTGCAGCCGACCGTGTTCGTCGACGTGGATCCGACGTCGGCCATCGCGCAGGAGGAGATCTTCGGGCCGGTGCTGTCGGTGCTGGGCTTCGACGACGAGGCGCAGGCGCGGCGGCTGGCGAACTCCACCCGGTACGGGCTCACCGCCGCGGTGTGGACGCGCGACCTGGGGCGGGCACACCGGATGGCCCGCGGCATCGAAGCCGGCCTGGTCACGCTCAACTGCTACCGGCCGGTCAGCTGGATGCTGCCGTACGGCGGGATGAAGCTCAGCGGCCTCGGCCGGGAGAACGGCGTCGACGCGATCTACGACTACACCGAGCCGAAGACCGTCGTCTACCACCACGGCCCCGAGCCGTTGGCGGACCCCTACCGGCTCCTGGATCGCTGAGCGAGGTCAGAGCCGCCAGTTCACCGGCTGGCGGTAGATCGGCCCGTACCGCTTGCGCCAGTACATGCCGGCCTCCTCGAGATGGCGACGCATCTCCTCGCCGGCGTGCTCCTGGTCGTTGTCCGAGAGCGCGTGCACGATTCTCGCGTGCGCCTGCGCGACGGCGAGTCGGCGCCGCTCGCTGTAGGTGACTCCGGCGGTCATCCCGTCCGAGATGCCCTTGACCGACTCGATGAAGGTGAGCAGCACCGGATTTCCGGCGATCTGCGCGACGAGGGTGTGGAACAGCTCGTTCTCCGCCCGGAACGTCGCCGAGTCACGCAGGTTGCTCTGCATTCGCTCGACGCATTCCTCGAGCTCGGTGATATCCCGTGGGGTGGCGTGTTCGGCGGCGAGCACGGCGATGACGGGCTCCAGCGCCAGCCTGGTCGTCAGGAGGTCCTGCAAGGAGGCCCCGGCGAACGACAGGAACAACGACAGCGACTCGCTCAGGTCGGTGGCCCGCGGAATGCGCACGATCGGGCCGCCGTTGAGCCCCTGCTTGATGGTGATCACGCCGCGGGTTTCCAGCAGCCGCAAGGCTTCCCGGACGGTCGAGCGTCCCACGCCGTAGCTGGCCATCATCTCGCGTTCGGTCTGCAACGGTTCGCCGTTGGTCAGCGCGCCCTGCAGGATCTGGTCCACGATCTGCCGGGCCAGCAGTTCGGAGACCTTCGGGCTGCGCAGTCCGGGTGCCGCGTGCGACTGGTGGTGCGCCGACGCCGCCCGATCGCCCGCCGCTCCGGTCGACCCACTCATCGCGTAACCGACCTCCCGGCGAACGCCGACACCAGACCGAGCGACTTCTCCAATGCGATGATCAATACGGCGGACACTCCCACGATGATCGTGCTGACGGCCATCACCAGCGGTGACAGCGATTGTTCCACGTCGGAGAAGATCTGCACCGGCAAGGTCTGCAGTTCCGGTCCGGCCAGGAACAGACTGACCACCACATCGTCGAACGACAGCAACGAAGCGAACGCGACCGTCGCGATCATCGGCGCGCGCACGCTCGGCAGCACCACCCTGACAAGGATCCGAATCGGACCCGCTCCCAGTGACGCGGCCGCGTCCTCCAGGCGCCAGGCATGGGTCATGAAGGCTATCGACATGGTCCGGACCGCGTACGGCAGGCACACCGCGAGATGGCCGAGCACCAACGTGGTGAAGGTGCGTGGGATCCCCAGAGCCGAGTACATCTGCAGGCTGCCGACGGCGATCAGGAACGTCGACAGGAGGATGGGGGCGGTCAGCACCGTGATGGCCCCGCCGCGAATCTTCGGTGACGCCTGGCCCAGGTAGCGTCCCACGCCGTAGCCGGCGATCGTGGAGATGACTGCGGTGGTGATGGCGACCCGCACGCTCAACCCGGCCGCGTCGAAGTACTGGCTGGCCTGCATCGCCTCGCCGAACCAGTGGAACCCCCAGCCGCCCTCGGGTGGAAAGGCGACGAAACCGCCGTCGGTGAACGAGGAGATGATCACGACGACGATGGGCGCGGCGATGAAGGTCGCGGCCAGCGTCGAGAACGCGCCGATGGTGAACCGGGTGACCGATTTGGGGAGCACGGCCGGGACCTCCTAACCGCGCTCGGTCGCCAGGTGCAGCCGCCGTTCCAGGCGACGGTTGCCGAGCTGGACGAGGGTCACGAGCACGATGTTGAGAATCAACAGACAGGCCGCCAGGGACGCCGCACCGGTCGGATCGAAGGAGACGAACGTGCGCCGGTAGACCTCAACGGTCACGAGCTGCTCGTCGGCTCCGCCCAGCAACAGTGGAGTCACCACCGAGCCGGTGGTCGCACCGAAGACGATGATACTGCCCGAGACCAGACCGGGCAGCGACAACGGCAGCACGACCCTGGCCATGATCCGGCCCATCCCGGCACCCAGCGATGTCGCCGCCCGGATGAGCACGGGGTCGATCGAGCTCAGCGACGTGATCAGGGAGAGGATCATGAAGGGCATGAACAGGTGCAGCAGGCCGATCACGGTCGCCGTGTGGGTGTAGAGCAGGTCGACGCTGAACTGATCGGACACGAAGCCGTTCGGCACGAACAGCACGAGCCAGCCGAAGACTCGGATGACGCTGTTGACCAGCAGCGAGCCGACGATGATGATCGCCAGGGCGGTACGGCGCCAGCCCGAGATCGACATGAAGCACAGGGCCACCGGATACCCGATCACCACCGACAGCGCGACCACCAGCAGGCTCGTCGTGATCGTGTTGCCGATGACGCGGAACTGAGCCGGATCGTCGAAGACGTGGCGGTAGGCGTCGAAGGACAGCGTGTGGTTGTCGGCGCTGTAGCCGAGGCTGGTCAGCAGGAGCATGACCAGCGGGCCGACGAACCCGACCACGAACAGCACCACGGCGGGCAACGCGGCCCATGCCGGCTGGTGCCTCCGCGCGGCACGCAGGCTCGGCGCGGCGTCGCCGGTGGGCTCGGCGCCGGCGTCTGGCTCGGTGAGCAACGCGGTCACGGCACCTCCGCACTGTCCTCTGTGGAGCCGTCTGCGGCGAATGCCCTGGACCACTTCGGATCCAGGCACAGCGTGACCCGATCACCGACCTCCAGTCCGTCGGGAACCAGGTGTGGCGCGATGTCGAAGACCATGGCCCGCTCGCCCACCGCCAGCCACAGCCGCAGCGACGGGCCGGACGGGATGAGCCGGACGAGACTGCCGGCGAGGTGGTTGCCGTTGGCCGGCTCATCCACCGCCTCGCCGGCCAGGACGCCGACCACCGACGTCCGTCGCACCATCACGTCCACCGGGTCTCCCGCCGGGACGGTGTCGAAGGACTCGGTTCGCCATACCTGCGCCGGCCCGACCCGCACGGTCAGCGGGGACGGCCGCACGCAGGTGGCCCGGAACCAGTTCGACTCGCCGACGAACGACGCGACGAACGCCGACGCCGGCTCCCGGTACAGCTGGTCGTAGCTGCCGATCTGCGCGATGCGTCCCTCGTGGATCACCGCGACCCGGTCGGCCATCGCGGCCGCGTCGGCCTGGTCGTGGGTGACCACCAGGGCGGTCGCGCCGATCGCGCGCAGCTGACGGGTGAGCTCGATCCGCATCCCCTCCCTGACCCGCGCGTCCAGCCCGCTGAACGGTTCGTCGAGCAGCAGCAGGTCCGGCTGGATCACCAGTGCCCTGGCGAGCGCGACCCGCTGCTGCTGTCCACCGGAGAGCTGCGCTGGCATGCGGGTCTCGAACGCGGTGAGCTCGGTCAGCTCCAGCGCCGACCGCAGCCGCCGCTGCTGCTCGGCGCGGTCGACCCGGTGCGCCTGGAGTCCGAACAGGATGTTCTTGCGCACGTTCAGGTGTGGGAACAAGGCGTAGTTCTGGAACATGACGCCGACACGCCGTCGCCGCGGGCTGAGCCCGGTGGCGTCGCGCCCGCCGATGAGCACGCGGCCGGAGTCCGGCTTGATGAATCCGGCGAGCAGCGACAGCAACGTCGTCTTGCCCGAACCGCTCGGGCCGAGCAGGGCCACGATCTCTGCCTTGCTCAGCGCCAGGTCCACGCCCTCGAGCACCGGCGTCGACGACGAGTAGGACTTGGTCAGCCGTTCGACCCGCAGCCAGTCCGCCGACCCCTGGTGGCTGCCGGATGTCGGGTCGGCATCGAGTGGGCTGACGCTCGACATGGTCAACGGGTCGCTCCTCTCACCGAGTTCGTCCGGCCGGTCGCGGTCCACCGGTCAGCGGAACGCCTCGCCCCAGGCGTCCGTCCACTCCTTCAGGTTGGCCACCTCGAGATCGATCATCGCCGGCACCACGTCCGACCTCGGCGCGTCCGGCGAGTACCCGGTCACCTTCAACGTGTCCGCATCCAGGTCCAGGCCGGGAATGACCGGCGCCATGGTGAGCTTCTTCGCGATCACGGTCTGCGGGTCCTCGCCGAGCATGAAGTCGATCAGCTTCTGCGCGTTCTCGGCATGCGGCGCACCCTTGACGACGTCCAAGGTGTTCTCGAACCCGATCGCACCCTCGACCGGGGTGACGAACTCGACGGGCACGCCGGAGTCGGCGTTCTGCACGACCTGCAGGTTGCTGTTGTAGGTGATCCACGCCGCTTCCTGTTGCAGCAGCGTGGCCAGTGCCGGCGGCGCGGTCGCGATGCCGACCTGCTGCGGCTTGAGCTTCTTGACCTGCTCGAACAATGCGTCCGTGTCCGACGGGTCGATGTCCCACGCCTTGGCCCAGTGCGGCAGCACGTCCTGGGTGTAGCCGATCGCGATGTCGTACAGCGCCACATGGCCCCGATAGGCCGGGTCCCAGAGGTCCTTCCAGCTCGTCGGCGGCGCGAACCCCTTCTCGGCGAAGATCTTGGTGTTGTACTCGAGGCCGGTCATGTACTGGCCGAAGACCACCCCGAACCCATCGCTGGTCCGCACCTCGGGGAACGTGTTCTTCGCCGACGGAACCAGGGCGGGGTCGATCTTGTCCCACAGGTTCATCTGGGTGCCCTGCGCGTGCGTGATGGCATTGCCGAAGTACACGTCGATGTCCGGACTGGACGCCGAAGCCTGAACCTTCGCCAGGTTCTGGCCCGCCGTGCCCGGCTGGTAGGTGACCTTGATCCCGGTCTTCGCCGTGAACTCGGTGAAGACCTCGTTCTCCAGCACCTTCTGGATGGTGGCTCCCGACCCCGCGAACACGACCGTCGCCGAGTCGCCGCCTCCCGCGCCACTGCTGGATCCGCACGCGGTCAGCGTCAGTGCCGCCGTCAGCCCAACACTCAGGACCGTCATCGTTGACGACCGCTGACTTGCCATGACCATTTCCCTTCGAGATGGGTAGACGCATCGTCCACATGCGTCTGTTTGCGCACCTGACGGCGCCGACCTCGACCTCGTGTGCGGGCGTTCGTACGGCCCGTCACTCAACCTCAAGTACGTGCATACTATGCATAGGTTATGTCTCATTGTCCAGCGCAAGACGACCACGGCTCGTCCGGCGACCGAGGTGCCCAGTGAGGGAGAGCATCTGATGAACACGCTGTTGACAGCCGAGCAGCAGGAGTTGGCTCGCAGCGTCGCGGCAGTCGGCAAGAAGCACTACGAGGACATGGCGATCGAGTGGGACGCCACTTCGACCCACCTGCCGAACAGCGAACGCAAGCGGCTGGCCGACCTCGGCTACCTGGGCGTCGCCATCAGTCCTCGGTGGGGCGGGGGCGGCGGCGAGCTCATGGACGCGCTCGTCATCATCGAGGAACTCGCCAAGTGTTCGAGCCTGCCCGCCTTCCAGGTCTTCGAGGCGAACACCGGGCCGGCCAGGGTCGTCGAGCTCTTCGGCACCGACGAGCAGCGCGCGCGGTACCTGCCGGAGATCATCGCGGGCGAGGCGACCATGGCCATCTCGATCAGCGAGCCGGACGCCGGCAGCGCCGCGTCCGACCTGCGCACCGAGGGCGTGCGTGACGGCGACACCCTGGTCATCAACGGGCAGAAGCGTTGGTGCTCCGGTGCCGGCGTCGCCGAGTACTACCTCGTCTACGTCCGGCTGTCGGGGCACCGAGGCGCGCGCGGCATCGGCGGGGTGATCGTGCCGCGGGACACGGCGGGGCTGACCTTCGGCCCGCAGGAGCAGCTCATGGGCTTCCACGGCATCCCGTCCGCGGACATGTTCTTCGACGACGTCCGGGTGCCGATGGCGAACGTCGTGGTGCCGGCGAGCGGCTTCGGCAAGCTGATGGGCGCGTTCTCCATCGAACGGCTCGGCAACGCCACGATGAGCCTCGCGCTCGCACAAGCCGCGCTCGACCGGACCGCGTCCTATGTGGTCGAACGACGCCAGTTCGGCCAGCCGATCATCGAGTTCCAGAGCGTGCAGAACACCTTGGCCGACATGATCATGCGAGTGGAGGCGGCCCGGCTGTTGATCTGGCGCGCCGCGACGAGCACCAACGGCATCACCCCGGATCCGCAGCAGGTGTCCATCGCGAAGTGCTTCGCCAACGAGACCGCGAGAACCGTGTCCGCGCAAGCGGTCGAGTTACACGGCGGTTACGGCTACCACCGCGACTACCACGTCGAACGCTACGCCCGCGACGCGATGGGCTGGGCGATCGCCGGTGGGACACCGACGATGCAGCGCACGCGCATCGCGTCGGGGTACCTGCGGCGCAGTTTCCGGCAGTATCGCGCGGACGGTTGAGTGTCCACACCGGACAGAATGCCCCGGCTACGGCGCCCCGTCGAGCGGCTCCCAGTACGTCGCGCCGCGGAGCCCGTGGAAGGTCAGCCCGGGCCGATCGGGCGGGTGGTCTGCGCGGGTCGCCGTCGACGGCGGGGCGGAAGACACGGCTGTCGAACGTACTGCGCCGTAGCGGGTAGGCCGCGTGGGCTGGTGAACACGAATGGCCCGTTGAGTGCGCCGTGCACGGCGCCGAGGCGGCTGGTGAGGTGGTCGTAGGGCACGCGCGGGGCCCGGCCGCGTTGTCGGCCGGGCCCCTGCGTGTGGTCAGCCGGCTCGGGTGATGCGGCCTTCGCCTCCTTCGGGGTAGTCGGTGGCGCTCACGGTGCCGCCGAGGCCTTCGGGGTTGGCGATGTAGTCGGCGAGGGCCTGCTGGTAGGTGATGCCGACGGTGGTGAACGGCAGCCCGCGGAAGGGGTACTGGTCGCCGCCGCGGGCGGAGAAGTCGTTGGTGGCCACGGCGATGCCCGGGCCGTCGACGACCTGGCCGTCCTGCACGATCACGGTGCCTTCCCCCGTGCCGTCGTCGAGGGTGACCGTGCGGACCCGGTCGCCCGGGGTGAGCACGGTGCCCGCGTCGTCGACCTCCTGCGCGGTGCGGGTCGCGTCGTAGGTGAAGGAGAGCCCGGCCACCTGGGCGAACCGGCCGTCGGCGAGCGGGATGCGGGACACGGCGTTCTCCAGCAGCTCCTTGATCTGGGCGCGCGGCACCTCGGGCACTACGGAGACGAAGTTCGCGAACGCGGCGACCGCGAAGGTGTCCAGCTCGGTGAGCGGCCCAGCGGGGATCAGCGTGTTGTTGCGGATCCCGCCGCCGTTCTGCAGCGCGACTTGCGGTGGCACCACGCCGAACTCGGCGGCGTGCTGCTGGCCCGACCACAGCAGGGCGTCGGCGAGCAGGTTGCCCAGGTTGGTCTCCTGGGTGCGCACGCCGGGATCGCGGCGGCCCTCGAGCGCCACCTCGGCCTGGCCGACCACGTTCTCGGCCAGGGTGTCCACGAACGCCTGCACCGGCTCGACCACCCGGCTCTGCACGGACCGGTCCGGCTCGACCGCGTCCGGCGCGACACCGGAGACCCGCACCGGGCCGCTGGCGTCGTCCACGGACAGCACACTGCCGCGCCGGTCGAAGTTGACCACCAGCCGGCCGACGTACTTGTAGTCACCCGACGTGGTCACGATCGGGACGTCCACCCCGTCCGCGTCAGTGGCGTGCAGCGGGTAGCGCAGCGGCTCACCGGTCACCGGGTCGACGGATACGGTGTCGCCGGGCACGAGGGGGTCGTCCTCGTTGGCCAGCAACTCGTCGCCTCCGCCGGCGATCGCGACGTCCACCTCGCGCAGCATCGGCACCAGCGCCCGGTCTTCGGCGACGTTCTGCAAGTGGCTGATCAACACGATCTTGTTCACCCGCTCGCGGGTCAGCGTGTCCACCTGGTCCTGCACCAGGCCGGCGACGTCGTCGAGCACCTTCACGTTGCGCGGGCTGGAGATCGCCGGCAGCAGCGGTGTGGTCGCGCCGACCACGCCGATCCGCTCGCCACGCTCCCGCACGACCGTGCTCGCCACGATGGTGCCGTCCTGCGCCAGCGCGGCCAAGCGAGGTTCGCCGGAGACGTCCAGGTTCGCGGACACGAACGGCGGGGTCTCGCGCCCGAACCCTCCGATGCTGAATCCTTCGATGAAGTCGGCGAGCACGTCCGGCCCGAAGTCGAACTCGTGGTTACCGATCGCCATCGCGTCGTAACCGACCTCGGACAGCGCGAGCGAGTCGTAGTACGGCACGCCCTTGTTCAGGCTCGCGGTGAACTCCGGGCCGGCGAGGTAGTTGTCGCCCGACGACAGCACGATCGCACCACGGTGCCGCCCCTGCCCGGCCGCCGCGCGCCCGTGTGTCGCGTCGTGCCGCAGTTGGTCGACGAGGCTGACGAACCGGGCGATGCCGCCGTAGTCCGGCTGGCCGGGCGCACCGAGCAGCTTCGACTCGCCATCGTTGTTGTGCAGGATGGTCAGCGTGAACGCCGGACGCGCGTGGCCGTCGCTCGCGGTCGCGCTCGACGCGATCCCGATGAGCGGAACGGCGACGGCAACGGCGAGCCCGACGCCGAGTAACGCCCGACGTCGCGGCGGATGGGCGGTGGCAGCCATCGTGTCTCCTCTGTGGAGGGTGAACCGAACCCGGACACGGTAGCCCCCCGGCCGGCCCGCAGGAGGTCCTACGTGTTGGCAAACGTAACGATCTGGGCCTGTTCGGTGCCGCCGTTGACTGTGCGGTGGCCGCCGGTTACGTCCGGTCAGCCGAGAACGTACGAGCCGTGGGCGACCGGATCTTGGTTGTCTCGCCCACGATCTCCTCGAGGAGATCCTCGATGGTCACGATGCCGTCGATGCGCCATGCTCGTTGGCGACGAGGGCTGGACTGCTCGCGCTCGTCCTTGAACCGTCGCAGGGCGTCGGAGACCCGCACCGAGTCGGGGGAGAACGACTGCCGGGCGGTGGCGTCGGACGGCGTGCGGTCGTCCTCGAGTAGGTCGCGAAGTGTGACGACGCCGATCACGTCGTCGAGGTGTCGACCCGATCCGTTCAGTTATCTGCACCAGGAACGCCGAGGTCGCGCCGCGTTGTGGGCGGGGTACGAGCTCGCACGCCACACCTCGACGCGTGCCGTGGCGTCATCGTTCCGGTACAGAGGTTCCCGTGTCTAGGCTGTACGGCTGGAGGCGGTTGAAGGAGCGACGGTGGTGGGATGGCGCGACTGGCTGCGACGCAGGCCCGGCATACCCGCGTCGGGCGATCCTTCAGCGGCAGGGATTCCCTGGCCCGAGATCACCGACCGGGCCACCGGCCGGCTGCGCGCGCAGACGACCGTGCACAGTCAGCATTGGCGCTTGGACGACTCTGACTGGAACGTCGACCTGACCAAGCAGTCGATCACGTTCACCAACGCCGAGTTCACCGCCACCGCCGCGGTTCAGGTGGTCGGCTCGCTGGACAGTAGCACCGGCAAGTGGCAGTGGGCCTGGGCCGATCCGCACCTTGCCGAGGAACTCACCCGGCACGCGCGACTGGTCCGGGACTACGGCTGGGCCCATCGCGTGTCCGAGCTGACCACCGGCACGTTCCCGGCTGATGAGCAGGCCGCTTGGCGATACGCCGCGCTGGCGAACCTGCTCGCTGACGCCCAAGGCGCCTATCGGGGCCCCAGCGGGCAACTGCTGGTGTGGTTTACCTTCGGCACCGTGACCCTGTCGGGCCGTCCCGCCGGCGCCACCGCGCCAGCCCGCGTGCGGGGCCTGCCCGTGGTAGCGACCGAGCACATCGCCGACCCCCGAGGTGGTAGGGCCACCCGAGGGACTGTGCACTCCGGACGACACCCCCGAACTCACCGGACCCGAACCAGACAGCACGGCCGGCGAGGTCATCGCGTTCATCCGGGAGTACTTCGACCGCATCCACCCCACCTACCACTGCGAAGCCGGCCAGGAAACCCGGACCGCAGAGGACTGGGCAGCCTTCGACACGAGAATGGATGAGCAAGACGCGATCCGCCGCGCTTACTGGCGACGCCGCGACGACTTCTTCTTCGGTGGGGTCAGCTCGAACAACCGCCGGTACGACACGACGGTGATGGACGCCTGGTCCGCGCGGCAAATCGCCCCGCGCACCTGGCAGGTGACCCGGGACCAACCGCGTTGGTCCCGGCTCACCACGCCACTGCGGCGCCCTCATCACCGTCTTCAACGACGGCCCAAGACTCGTCGACGAACTCTACGACGTGGGCTGAGCATCCGACCTGACGGCTCGGCCGGCGGATGGCCGTCGCGGTCTGTCCAGTGGACCGGCGAGGCTCACGCCGTGGCGCCCACGGTGCGGTCCGCGTCGGTATCATGTCGCGGTCAGCGTCGAGAGGAGGTGAGCCCGATGAACGGCAATCGTTACGTCCGGGCGCTCCACTCGGCCATCCGTGTCCGCTGACGTCACCGGGGGAGCGCCCTTCCTGTCCGGAGGGTTTCATGACGTTCTCCTCGTTCCGAATCGCCGTACCCGATGCGATGCTCGATGACCTGCGGTCTCGTCTTCGCGGGTCCCGCTTCGCCGCGCGCAGCGGTTCGCGGCCGTGGCATGGCGGCGCCGACCCCGACTACCTGCGTGAGCTGGTGGCGTACTGGGCGGACGGCTTCGACTGGCGCGCGCGGGAAGCCGAGCTCAACGCGCTGCCCCACTACCGGGCCGTGATCGCGGGCCGGGTCGTGCACTTCCTGCGCATACCCGCTACCCGGCCGGCCGAGGCACCGGCGCCTCTGCCGCTGATCCTGAGCCACGGTTGGCCCAGCAGCTTCGTGGAGATGCTGCCGTTGGCCGACCGGCTGGCCAACCCGGGCCGCTACGGCCACGATCCCGCCAACGCGTTCGACGTGGTGGTCCCGTCACTGCCGGGCTTTCTCTATTCTGACCTGCCTGATCGGCCGCTCACCCGAGCCGTGCTCGCCGAAACGCTGCACACGCTGATGACCGACGTGCTCGGCCATCAGCGCTACGGCGCCTTCGGCGGCGACATCGGCGCGGTGACCACCGGCTGGATGGGCGCGCTCTACCCCGGCCACGTCGCCGGCATCCACACGATCCATCCACCGTTCCCGGCCAGCTTCGACGACCGGCCCCTCTCGCCCGCCGAACAGACGTTCTTCGCCGCGGAGGAGGCCTACGACCGCACCGATGGCGGCTACAGCGCCATCATGGCCACCCGTCCCGACACCATCGCCGCCGCCCTGGTCGACTCGCCGGCCGGCCTCGCCGCATGGATCATCGACAAGCTCCGGGACTGGAGCGACTGCCACGGCCACCTGGACAGCCGCTTCGACCGGGACACCCTGCTCACCACCATCACTCTGTACTGGGTGACCGGGTCCATCGGCTCGTCCTTTCGACAGTACTTCGACATGGACCACAACACCGCTCGACCGGACATCACCGTGCCGGCGGCGTTCACGCTCAGCGCCGAACCCGTGATGGCCGGCTTCCCCCGCGAGATCACGGAACGTTGCTGCACGAACATCCGAGCCTGGAGCGAGCCAGGCCGAGGCGGCCACTTCATGCCACTCGAAGAGCCCGACCTCCTGGCCGCCGACATGACCGCCTTCTTCAGCTCACTCCAGCGGCCCTGACAACATCAGGCCGAGCAGGCGATCCCGCCGCGGCCGCTCACAGGACTATTCGGCGGCCGCGGCGGGCCGAGCGGCAGACGCAGACGCGCGAACGGCCGTTGCGTGGGCGCTGAGGTCTTCGCCGCACGCGGTTTTGACCGCGCGAAGATCGAGAACATCGCGCCAGCAGCGGGCACGGCAACCAGGCGATGTCTACTCGAACGTCACCGGCCAGGGTGGGTTGTTCCTGGCGCTGTTCGAGCACCAGGTAGCGGCCCTCGACACCGTGTCGGGGCGCGACTGCCAACCGGTGGAGCGCCTGCTCAGCGACGGCCCACAGCTCGATCCGCTCTTCCTCGAGTTCTACGGCCATGCCGCCGGGATCGTGCCGGCGCGTACGCCGAGGTCGCGCGAGCGGGTGCGCCGGAGGCGAACCAGGTCGCGGACCGGTGGCATCTGTGGCACAACCTCGCCGAACAGGTCGAGTAGACCATCGCCGCTCACCGTCGGTGCCTGTGCGGGCAGGAGATACCGCCCGTCGCGCCACCTGCGGATCTGGTCGCGGCGGCCGACGCGGTCCATGCCGCCCGCCGCGCCGACTCCGGGCTGGTGGGCCCGTTCCACGGCCCGGTTCGAGCAGGTTCAAGCATTGAAGGCGCGGGGCAAGGGCATCAAGCCGATCATGCGGGAAGTCGGGCTGGCCAAGGAAACCGTGCGCACGCTGTTCCGGGAGATCGCGAGCAGGGCTACCGGGGCAGTCTGGGCACAGTGATCGACTACCTGGCACCGCCTGCCCACACCTGGACGCCACCGCGACCCACGTCACCGCACATTGCCGCACAGCTCCGGCGCGGTAGAAGGCAACGTCAACCGCATCAAAACGATCAAGCGACAGCTGTACGGCCGCGCCAACTCGACCGGCTCCGCAAACGCGTCCTCCACGCGGCCTGACCAGCAAAGGTTGACCCGCCCGCCAGCGTCCGCACGGCGATCCCACCCACGGCGTTGCCGTAGGCCAGCTCGGGTTGCGCGGTGGCCGTGCTGGCACCGGTCATCACCATGCCGGACAGGGAGGTGACCAGGCCGAAGAACGCCGCACCGAGGAAGGCCTCACCCCAGCCCCGTCCGGTCTGCCAACGTGTCCCCGAGCCGACCAGCCGGATACCGCACACCACGGTCAGCCCACCGGCAACACCGAAGATCATGAAAGCCCAGCCGACCGGCCACGGCTCGTATGGGCTGCGGCGCCGACGAGCAGGGCATCTCGAACAGCACCCCGACCACGCCGCCACGCACGCAGGCCAGTTCCTGGGGCACGGCCGAAGCCCGACGGGCGACGGCTGCGGCATACGTAGCCGGTCTCGAGGCGATTGAACCGGATATGCACTGGTGCCCCTGGTTCCGAGCGGGTGGGGCTTCGCTGGCTGTGCCGGTCAGCCAACCTCGGGAGGCGATCCGACGCGCTCGGTCGTGGCGGTGTCGGTTGGTTGTGTGGTGGGGCGGAGCAGATCTGGTTCGAGGTAGATGACGCGGGCGATCGGCACGGCGGAGCGGATTCTGCTCTCGGCGGCGTCGATGGCCCGTGCGACCTCGTCGGCCGTCAGCGTCGGGGTCATGGCGATTTCGGCGGCGACCAGCAACTCGTCGGGCCCCAGGTGCAGTGTGCGCAGGTGGAGGATCGACTCCACCCCGTCGCCGGGCAGCGCCTTCTCGATTGCGAGCTGGTGCTCGCGGCTGGCGCTCTCACCCACGAGCAACGACTTCATCTCCATTGCGAGGATCGCGGCGATGACCACGAGCAGCAGGCCGATCATCGCGGTACCGGCGGCGTCCCACCGGCCCTGGCCGGTGACCAGCGTCATCGTCACGCCGAACAGTGCGAAGGTCAGGCCCAGCAGCGCGCCCAGGTCTTCCAAGAGGATCACCGGCAGCTCCGGTGCCTTGGCGGTGCGGATGAACCGCAGCCACGAGCGGCTGCCGCGAAGCCGGTTGGACTCGATGGCCGCGGTGCGCAGCGCGTACCCCTCCATGCCCATGGCCACCAGCAGGACCACGATCGGCACCCACGCCCAGGAGTCGATCGGGTGCGGGGTCGCCCCACTTGTGCCATGCCTCGTACAACGCGAACAGGCCACCGACGCTGAACAGCACGATCGACACGATGAACGCGTAGACGTACCGCTCGCGCCCGTAGCCGAACGGGTGCTCCGGCGTCGCCGTCCGCTTCGCGCGTTGGCCGCCCAGCAGGAGCAGCAGTTGGTTGCTGGTGTCCGCGAGGGAATGGACCGATTCGGCCAGCATCGACGACGACGCGGTCAACAAGAACGCGACGAACTTAGTCACCGCGATGCCCAGATTGGCGAACATCGCGGTGATGACAGCCTTCGTGCTTCCCTCAGTAGCCACCGCCCGGACTGTACTGGCCTAATCGACCAGCTTGATCGGTCGGCCTGGGGCGTAGCTGCGCTGAGCCTGGACCAGTTGGTGCGCACCGGGTGACTCGACCGGGTCGTGGCCAGACCGAGGATACGTGGTTCAGAGGCCGCTGGCGTTGGTGGCGAGTAGCACCAGTTCTAGGAACAGTTGTCCTGTGCCCAGGCAGATCCCGACGACGGCGGTCCAGTCGATGCGGTATGGACGTCGTGTCAGGATTGAGATGACGCCGCATCCGCATGCTGTGAGGGCGACGATCGGCCCGGCGATGGGGGTCAGCCAGCTCAGCAGTCCAAGGGCGGTTGCGATGGGCCCGAGCCATGCCGCTTTGCCGGGCCGGTCCCTGGCTCGCAGTTCCCATACGGCCTGGGATGGCTCGTAGGTTGCGGGACCGTCGTTGGCCGATTCCGGCTCGTCGTTCACGGGCTCCAGTATCCGCCGCGTGAACCGGATGCTCACCCCCGTAGCTCCGGTGGTGGTCAGGAGCGGCGCCGCGGTCAAGGAACGCCTGCGTAAATCGTCCAGGTCACGGCTGGTGGCCTGGCGCCATCAGGCCCTCACGGTCCCGGCCGCGGGCCGAGCCGGGGCGTACGAGCGGTGCCGTCCGGACCGGGCGAGCGGGGATCGGCGGGGCGGCTGGGGTTCGCCCGGCGGAACGGCCATACGAGCTGGCGCAGGTAGCCCGTGGGCGGCTGCTCGTCGACACCGTAGCTGCGAGGATGTTGGCGCCACGTCAGGTGAGCCGTTCCGAAAATCATGTCGAGCAGCGGGAGTTCGCTGAAGTTCTTGTTAAAATGTTCCGGGTGGTTGGCATGATGCCAATGGTGATATTCAGGCGAGGCGATGATCCACCGCAGCGGACCGAACGTGAAACGTACATTGGCATGCAGCAATATCGCATGCAGCGTGGTGACCAGCACATAGCCGCCCAAACCCACCTCGCCGTATCCGAGCACGAAGGCCGGAAGTACCGCGCAGGACCTGATGAACCCCTGGTCGATCGGGTGCAGGCGGCCCGCGGCCAGCCAGTCCATCTCGCGAATACTGTGATGCACCTTGTGGAACCGCCACAACACAGGCACCTGGTGCGCCAGCCGATGCCCCCAATAGCCGCCGATGTGCCCTAACACCAGCACTTCCGCAATCTGCGCCCACTCGGGTTGCCCCTGTACCGCGGCGGTGACCGCCCCGGGCATGACCGCCTTGAGTACACCGCCTACCAAGCCCACCAGCGCGAACACCAACGCGGTCACCAGCAGTGAGTTCACCGCGAGATGCACCAGGTCGGTGCGCCACCCGCGACGAAACACCTGCTGCGGTCGTAGCGCGAAGATCTTCTCCAACGGGACGAAGATCACGAAGAGCAAGGCCAGGCCGACAACGAAACCCTCGCGGGTGGCAAGGGCACCGATGAACAGCGCGGTAGACGCCGCACCCAGCAGGAACCCGGTCAGGTTCGGGCTCCGCATACGTTCGGCGCCCGCGATGACGACGACGCACGCTGGTCCGTTGGGGGTGACACGGGCACAGCTTGTGCGGCGTCGATGAACAGCGGATGAGCGCGACATCAGAGTTATGTAAGCGAGCCGCGCAGAGGGTTGATCGCGTGCGGGCGTGACTGGAGATCCGAAGGACGACGGTTGACCTTCCGGTTACGTTGGGTACCGTCTTCGGTGAGATGTGTCCTCGTCGACCAAACGGAGATGATGGCATGCCACGGCTCAGGTTTCCGCGCCGGATGACGGGCTCGATACGTTGAGGACAGTGGCGCGCGGTCGTGAGCGCGACAGGTTCATGTTCGTGGCGAAGCTCGCCACGGTCGTGGTGCTGTCTGGCATCGGGGTCGCCTTCTTCGTGGCGGCGGCCAACAGTGGCGGCGACGGCGACGGCGACGCGGAGGTCACCGTTCCGGCGGTGCCACCGGTCGCCGACCCCGGTGGGCGCGGGTCGGTGGAGTCCGAGCCGCCCGCGCCATCGCCGACCACGACCGTCGTGGCACCCACGGTCGGCAAGCAGACCGCGGTGATCGTGCCGAAGCCCACGCCCAGCCCGCGCCCGACAGCGACCCAGCCCGTCGATGACGGCCCGTTCGTGCAGGTCGGAAATCGGTGCGCGCCGGACGGGGCGTTCGCGGTCGTCAACGGCGGGTTTGGTGGGCCCGTGGTGTGCGAGAACGGGCGCTGGGCCCCCGTCCTGTGACGTTGCCCGGACATCGCGAACCTCAAGCGCAGCAAGGAGATCGAGACCGGCCAGGCGATCACTCCCTCGCCGGCCACGAGCCGGCGGCGGACACCGACGATCCGGTCGTCACGATCGAGTTTCGCATTCCCCCGGCGCCGCCCGTCGCGGATCGTGATCACCATGGACCACGGCCGCTCGCCAAGTTCCGGTACCTCGTGGAGCCGCGAACCTCGGCAGAGCAGGACGAGGAGATCGCGTCGCCGGGCTGCGGCGAGTGGGGCACCACCCCGTCAGGGACCTGCTACCGCTGTAGCTCGACGATCCCGACGACGACGTGAGGAGGGTGTCCACATCATGATCGTGAACGCCCTCCTCGTCCGTGGTCACTGTTCGTCGAGGCTGATCACGACGTGGTTGCTCACGACCGCGACCTCGCCGTCGTACCCCTGGCCGGTGAAGTCGAGGTCGACGATCGTCTGGCCGGGAGCGTTGACCGACTGGTCGTTGGTGATCTCGTACCCGGCGGCGGGCAGCGCGGAGCGGTAGAAGTCGGCGATGTCCGCCGGCGACTGTCCGACGAGGACGATGGCGGTCTCGTCGGGAGTGTCGGCCTTGACCTGCACGGTCACGTCCGGTGGGAGGGGGAAGTCCTGGTCCGGCCAGTTGTCGGGCAGTTGGGTGCCGATGTGGCCGCTGGCCTCGGAGTCGTCCGCCGCGGGCTCGGCGCTCGAGGTGGCGGAGTCGCCGGAGTCGCTCTCGGCGTTGACGGTCACGGTCTCGGTCGCCGGCGGCTGGGCGGCGTTGCCGTCGTTGCAGGCGGCCATGGTCAGGCCGAGCCCGGCCAGCATGGTCGCCGCGAGTAGCCGGCGGACATCGTGGATGGTGGTCATCGAAGTGCTCCCCTCGCCTGTGGATGGCCGGATGGTCCGGCCGGGTGCACACGGTGCCGGCGGACCGTGAACCGATCGTGAAAAGGTGCCGAACCCTACCCCGATCGTTGGTCCGTTTCGACTGTTGGGTGCCGGTGAGCCGGCGGCGATCCGCGGCGGCCGCCCGTCGTGAGCTGCCTCGACCCGTGACGGTCAGGGATCACCCACGGTGGAGAGGACTTGCGTGGCCTACATCCGGAGGGTCGCCGACGCTGTCCTTGCGCACGTTCGGCGTCCTTCGGCCGAAGGCGCCGGGGCCGGCGTGGAAGAGACCGATGAGCAGGACGCCCGCGCCGATGGAAGCAAGGGACAGCACGGGGTATCGGTCAAGGTGTGCCCACCACAGGGCAGCGCACCGATGAGCAGACCAGTCCATCCCGCGATGAGATTGGGGATCGGGCCGTTGCCGAGAGCGCACGGGTAGCGCCTTCTGGTGATGCCGCGAATGAAGTGGGGCAACCCGTTACCGGCTACGAGGCCGCCGACGAAAGCCGAGAACGATCGTCCGCCACATCTCGTGATCCTTATCGCTGGCCCGATTCATGGTTGAGCATGGCAAGCAGCACCGCGTCGACGAGCTCGCACAGGAACTCATCGTCGAGAGGTTCGGCGGTGATGAGCAGGCGAGAGAACAGGGTGGCGGAACTGATCTCGGCGAGCAGCGCATGGTCCGCCCCGGCCGGCGCGTCGCCTCGGGCAACAGCTCGAGCCAGTACCGTCGCGAACACCTCGCGTTTGTGGTCGAGGACGTGCCGCCGCACAGTCAGTGCGAGATCGCGGTCGTGCCGCATCGCGACGAGGAGCCCGAGGATCCGCGCGGCGTCTTGACCGGTGAGACTGGCGCGCAAGGCCCGCAGGCCCGCGAGTAGGTCCTCGCGAAGGCTCGGTGTTTCGGGTATCGCGGTGACCGGCGTACCGCCGCACGGCCGTCCCCACCAGTTCGGCCTTACCCGCCCATCTCCGGTAAATCGTGGCCTTGCTGGCACGGGCGCGCTCCGCGACAGCATCGATGGTCATCGGGTCGTAGCCAACCTCACCCAGCAGGCTCATGGTCGCCAGCAGGATGGCTTCCTCCCGGGCCTGTGCAGGACGTGCGAGCATCCGCACTCCAAACGAAACGGTTTCGATTTCCGATCAGTCAAGGCCAAGGCCGCGATTCATCGAGCATGCGGACCGGCCTTGATCAAGCCGTTGGCCAGGTGCTTGCCCAGGTCAGTGGGCTTCTTGCACATCGTCAGCGCACCGGCCAGGTGCCGGCCGGGTCGATGCCGATCTGGCCGAGGACCCGCCGGTCGATCTTCTCCACGTCCTCCCGCAGGGCTTCCTCGTCGACCTTGGTGAGCCGCTTGGCGTCCAGCACGATCTCGCCGGCGATCAGCACGGTGTGCACGGAGTGCCCGGTCGCGCCGTAGACGAGGTTGGCTACCGGGTTGTGCAGCGGACGCCAGTCGAAGTCGGCGGTGTCGAAGACGACGACATCGGCCTCCATGCCGGGCGCGAGGTGGCCGGTGACGTCGTCGACGCGCAGCGCGGTCGCACCACCGCGGGTGCCCATCTCCAGCGCCTGCTCGGCGGACACCGCGTTCGGGTCGCGGCGAGCGTCGCGGGGCAGCAGCGCGGCGAGGAACATGGCACGGCAGATGTCCTGGAAGTTCGACACGTTCTCGGCATCGGTGCCCAGCGCCATGGTGACCCCGGCGGCCAGCAGCTCCGGCCACTTGCCGGTCTGGGTGGTGCCCTTCGCCAGCTTCAGCGCCGAGCTCGGGTTCTGCGAGATCCGGGTGCCGGTCTCGGCGAGGTAGGCGACCTCGAACTCCTCCAGTGAGGTCACGTGGTTGAGCAGCACCCGCTCGTTCAGCGCCCCGATGCGGTACATGTGCTCGACCGGACGGTGGCCGAACACCCGCTGCTCGAGCCGCACCTCCCGCTCGCTGGTCGCCTTGTGCAGCACGGCAAGCGAGTCGGCCTCGGTGGCCAGCCGGGCGGCGCCCGCGGTGAGCTCGTCGGAGCAGGTGCCGACGCCTTCGATGGTGACCGCGTCCCGGATTCGCGGGTTGCCGAACGCGCGGACCGTCTCGATGCCCTGCTCGAGCCGGCGCAGCGCGGACCTGGTGTCGAAGTTGAGCCAGTCCGGCAGGTCGGTGGAACCGGCGGGGCCGAGCTGGTCCCAGGTCCACGGGCCCACCCGGCACCGAATGCCCGACGTCGCGAGCGCCTCCAGCACGCTGTCCAGATGGTTGCAGCCCGGTTCCTCGAACGTGGTGGTGCCGAAGCGGATCATCTCCGCCGTGGCGTGCAGCGCGCAGGTGTGCATGTCCTCTTCGGACAGCGAGGCGAACGACGGGTAGATGAACCGGCGCAGCGCGTCGAGGGTGACCGTGCCCTCCGGCATCGCGCCCTTGGCGGCGCACAGCAGGTGCCGGTGCCCGTTCACCATGCCGGGAATGGTCACCTTGCCGGTGGCGTCGATGACCCGCCCGGCGCGGTAGCGGGCGGCGAGGTCGCCGGCCTGGCCGACGTCGACGATCTTCGTGCCGGACACGGCGACGGCGCCGTCCCGGTAGATCTCCCGCTCGTCGCCCAGGGTGATGACCCACCCGCCGGTGATGAGGATGTCCACGTCGTGGATATCGTCTTGGATTTCGTGCTCGGTCACGGCAAGGTCCTTTCCGTTGGCGCTACGCGGTGACCGCGTGCCAGCACTCGGCGAACGCGCGGATCGTGCCCGTCCGGTTGGGCCCGAGCGGGAACACGTGCACCGCGTCCACGCCGACGTCGATCAGGTTCCGCAGGTGCGTGCTGGCGTGCTCGCGCCCGCCGGCCAGCGCCATCCGCCGGACGAAGTCGGCCGGGATGAGCTCGCCGGCCGCCGTCGCCTCCTGGAACTCACCACCGGCGTAGGTCGCCCTGACCCGCCGTACGATCGCCGGGTCGAGGCCGGCCAGCTCGCAGTACACCGGTGCGGTCTGCGGGAACCACGCGGCGATCGGCGCCGCCGCGGTCAAGGCTCGCCGCTCGTCCTCGTCGATCGCGCCGTAGGCGACCACGGCGACGTGCGGCCGGGCACGTCCCGCCTCGCTCGCGCCGCGCTCGATGTGGTCCAGCGCGAAGCGGACGCACGCCGGGTGCAGGCCGGCGAGCAGGATCACGCCGTCAGCGATTCGCCCGGCCAGCGCGAGCGTTCTCGGTCCGCTGGCCGACATGAACACTGGGATCCGGTGGGACGAGGCGCACCGCAGCCCACCGTCCACAGTGAACTTGTCCGAGTGCCGCACGGTCTCGCCGGCCAGCAGCCGGCGGATGGCGTCGATGGCCGACTCCAGCTCGGCCAGCCTGGCCGGACGCAGGCCCAGCTCGTGCAACGGCCGGTCACCGGCGCCGATGCCGAGCACGAACCGTCCGGCGGCCACGTCGGCCATGGTCGCCGCGGTGCTGGCGGTGATGGCCGGATGCCGGGTCAGCGGGTTGGTCACGGCGGTGCCCAGCCGTAGCCGGGTACTCCGGCCGGCCGCCAGCGTGAGGTACACGTAGGGGTCCCGGGCGTGCAGCGAGGAGTCGGTGAGCCAGAGATCGTCGAAGCCGGCCTCGTCGATCAGGTCGACCAGCTCACCGAACTCCGCCGGCGAGTCGACGCCCTGCAGCACGACCCCGAACCGCATGCTCACCACTCCTCCCGGTCGTAGCCGGCCACGGTGTCGGCGAGGGCGGCCATGCCGCGGGGCAGCGGCGGGAGCGCGATCCACTCCTGCTCGGTGTGCTCTCCGCCGCCGAATGTCACGCCGACCGTGATGGCGGGGATGCCGGCATGGTAGGCGGCGTTGGCGTCGGTGCTGGCCGCGGTCAGCCGCACTCGCTCGCCGGTGCCGTCCAGCGCGCGTTCCAGGGCGGCGACGGCGTGGCGCACCAGCGGATGGTCCGGCTCGATGTGCCCGGCGGGTCGCCGGCCGAACTCGTCAATGGCTATCTTGGTGGCCACGGTGACCTCCGGCCGGCCGCCGGCCAGTGTGTCGCCGGCGAGCTTCTCCAGCCGGGCGAGCTCCGCCGGGTCGGCCGATCTCAGATCGACCTCGTACCAGCATTCCCTGGCGCGTGCGTTGATCGCCTCGCCGCCGTGCATCCGCCCGACGTTGATCGTCCCGTTCGGACACTCGCCGGCCCTGGCGAGCAGGTTCGCGATGCCGGCCACGGCGTCGTGGATCGCGCTGGGCGCCGAAGCCCGTTCCCAGGCATGGCCACCCGGTCCGGAGATGGTGACCCGCCAGCGCACGGAGCCGACGCCCGTGACGTTGACCCGGCCGAGGTAGTTGCCCTCGACCGCGACCATCGCGCCGATCGGGACCGGGGGAGTGGCGAGCGCGGCCGTGACGCCGGCCAGGTTGCCGGCACCCTCCTCGCCGACCGTGGCCAGCGTCCACACCGGATGCCGGGTCGTCGCCGGCAGCAAAGCGTCCAATGTAGACAGCGTAGCCACCGCGACGGTGTCGTCGCCGACCCCGGGGCCGTGCAGCTCGTCGCCGGTGCGCCGGTACTCGTGCGCGACGTCCTCGCCGAACACGGTGTCCAGGTGGGCGCAGACCACCAGCGCGGCGCCGGTGCCGGCCCGCACGCGGCCCCAGACGTTGCCCGCGCCGTCGATCTCGACGCCGGCCAGACCGTCGGCGCGCCACCAGGAGCTGACCAGCTCGGCGCGCCGCCGCTCGCGCAACGGAGGCGCGGGCACCACGCCGAGCTCGACCGTACGGTCGAGCACCAGGGCGGTCAGCTGCGCGGTCATCCACCGGCTCCGGTGAGGGCGAGCGCGGCGAACGCGGCGTACACCTTGGTGGCCTCGTGGATGTCCGCCACGCTGAGGTGCTCGTTGGGGCAGTAGACCGGCTCGCCACCCGGCCCGAAGATCACTGTGGGCACGTCCGCGCCGAAGCTCGCGGTGTCACCGAGCCAGCCGGCCGCGGTGAGCGCCGGCTCGCCGCCGCGTACCTGCCGGACCGCGTCGACCATCAGCCGCACCACCGTGTCCTGCGGGGCGGCCAGGTACGGGGGCTTGCTGTCGGCCAGCGTCACCTCGGCGGCGAACCTGGGGTCCGCCTGCCGCGCCATGGCGAGGCAGCGGTCGATCTCGGCGCGTACCCGCTCGACCGGTACGCCGGGCTGCGGCCGGGTGTCCACCCGGATCACGCACTCGTCCGGGATCATCGACGGCCCACCGGGCGGCAGCCCACCGTAGATCCGCCCCGGCGCCACGAACGTCTCGGTGCCGAACAGCTCCGCCACCCACGGCTCCAGCTCCGGGGTGAGGCGAGAGCCGTCGAGCTGGAGCACCGCGTGGGCGGCCAGCGTGTTGGCGTTGATCGCGGCGTGCTTGTGGCAGGTGTGCGCGGAACGACCGAGCACGGTGACGTCGAAGTAGTACCGGCCGCGGTGGCCCAGGCAGATCTCGTTGTCCGACAGCTCACCCAACACGCACAGGTCGGCCGGGTACTCGTCGAAGAACGCGATCGAGCCGCGCTGGTCCCCCATGTGATCGCTGACCGCGGCCAGGGTCAGCGAGCCCGACAGCGGCAGGCCGCTCGCCCGCACCGCCTCCATCGCGACGAGCTGGCAGGCCAGTGCCGCCTTCATGTCCATCACGCCGTGGCCGTAGACGCGCCCGTCGGTCAGGCCACCGACGAGGTCACCGGAGAACGGCTCGGCCTCGGTCCAGCCGTGGGAGACCGGCTTGGTGTCCAGATGCCCGGTGAGCACCACCCGGGGTCCGGCGCCGAAGTCGAGCCCGCCGACGGCGTTGGGCCGGTCGGGCAACACCGGCTGGAGGCGCACGCCCTCGAACCCGGACTCGCGCATGACGTCGGCGAGGAACCCGGCGAGCGGGCCCTCGTCACCGAGCACGCTGGGGATCCGGCACACCTGCCGAACGAGCTCGACCGCGCGGTTCAGGTCGAGCGCGTCCAACACCTTCTGGGTCGCCCGGGTCGTCTGCGTGGGGTCCACCGATCCTCCCAACACGTCAGAAGCACCGATCATGTACGAGATAGAGTCTCATATCAATATATTGACATCCAATTTCGTATCTGATTTCATCCTCCGTACCAACGGGCCGGAGTGCATCGCAGGACTGCCAGCTCAGGGGGCGCATCGCACGAGGAAGGACGTCCCATGGCCTCTTGGAAGAAAGCCAGCGCCGTGGCCGGCGTGGTCTTGTTGCTCGCCGGCTGTTCCCGAGCCGCGACCGGCGGCCCCGGCGGGGAGGACACCGGTGCCGCCCCCGCCGGAGGCAAGACCATCACCGTCGGCCTGCTGAACCCGACGACCGGCGTGTTCGCCGCTCTCGGCTCGGACACCAACGCCGGATTCCAGATGTACCTCGACGAGCACGACGGAACGCTCGCCGGCTGGCGGATCCAGGCGGTGACCGAGGACGACGCCGGCGATCCCACCACCGGGGCGACCAAGGCACGCAAGCTCGTCGAGCAGGACGAGGTCGACGTGCTGATCGGCGGCGTCAGCTCGGCGGTGGCCAACGGGATCGCGAACTTCGTCGCCGACTCCGGCGTGCCGTACCTGATCACGATCGCCGGCGCGGACCCGCTCACGCAGAGCGGTCACAAGCCCAACATCTTCCGGATCTCCTACACCGGCTCGCAGCCGATGTACCCGCTCGGCGAGTACACCTGCAAGGAGCTCGGCTACCGCACCGCGAGCGTCGTGTCGCTCGACTTCGCCTTCGGGTGGGAGACCGCCGGTGGCTTCGCGCGCACCTACGAGGACGCCGGATGCACCGTGGAGCAAGAGATCTACGTGCCACTGGCGACCGAGAACTACGCCCCGTTCGTGCAGCAGATCAGCCGCGACACCGACGTCGTGATCCACATTAACTCCGGCCAGGCCGGCAACCTGTTCTGGCAGACCTACCGCGACTTCGGCTACCAGCAGCCGGTCGTCGGGCACGGCGCGATCACCGACGAGTTCCTGCTGGAGAGCGTGGAGGACTGGCAGGTCGGCGCGAAGACGGTCTTCTACTGGAGCCGTGCGCTGGACACCCCGGAGAACGAGCAGTTCGTCCGCGACTACGAGGAACGCTCGGGCAAGCTCGTCTCCCAGGGCGCCGAGGCAGGCTACGCGGCCGCCCAGACGCTGGAGGCGGCGCTCGAGGCGGCCGGCGATCGGGGCGACGACCCGGCGGCGCTGATCGAGGCACTCGGGGACGTCGAGGTTCAGGCGCCACGGGGCGCCATCCGGTTCGACGAGTACAACCAGGCGGTCATGGACTTCTACCTGCGGGAGACGCGGGAGGTCGACGAGGACCCGCTGGGGAATCCGAACGTCACCAAGTCGAACGTGGTGGTGCACACCTTCCCCGAGGTCAGCCAGTTCTGGACGTTCGATCCGGACGAGTACCTGAAGTTCCCACCGTACGAGCAGCTGAAGGGCAGCTGGGCCAAGTAGCGAGCAAATGTCTGATGTGGACACTAGGCGGTCGGAAGGAGCGTGACCGGTCGTGTGGATCGATCACCTCGTGAGCGGGGTGTCCTTCGGGATGCTGCTCTTCCTCATCGCCAGCGGGCTGACGCTGATCTTCGGGCTGATGGGCCTGCTCAACCTGGCCCACGGGGCGTTCTACCTGATCGCCGCGTACCTGATGCTCGAGCTGCTGCGCGAGGACCTGAACTACTGGCTTGCGGTCGCCATCACCGTGGCCGCGGTCACCGTGGTGGGGATGATCATCGAGCTCGTGCTGCTGCACCGCTTCGTCAACCAGGTGCTGCCGCAGATCGTGGTCACCGTCGGGCTCGCGCTGATCGCGGCCGACCTCATCCTCGACCGCTACGGCGGGTATCCCGTGACACCACCACGGCCGCCCGGCCTGTCCGGCTCCATCGAAGTGGCCGGGCACTTCTTCCCCAAGATCCGCATCGCGGTGATCGTCCTCGGCGTCGCCGTCGGCCTGCTGATGTGGCTGCTGCTGTCCCGCACGAGGGTCGGCGTGATGATCCGGGCCGCGGTGGACGACGAGGCGGTCGCGCGCAGCGTCGGCATCCCGGTGCCCAAGCTGTTCGTCGGCGTGTTCGGGATCGGGGTCGCGCTCGCGGCGCTGGCCGGCATCTTCGGCGGTGCGCTGTCCGGCCTGTCGCCCGGTGTGGACTTCCGCATGCTGCTGCTGTCCGTGGTGGTGGTCGTGGTCGGCGGGCTCGGCTCGCTCGCCGGCGCGTTCGTCGCGTCGCTGCTGGTCGGGCTGATCACCCAGTTCGGCGTCGTCGCCTTCCCGAGCATGGCGCAGTTCGCCCTGTTCGTGCCGGTCGCCTTGTTCCTGGCGTTCCGGCCGCGCGGGCTGTTCGGGAAGGAAGGCCTGGCATGACAGCGATCCTGTCGCGGGCGACGCAGCGATTCGGTCGTCGTGGCGTTGTCATCGGCGGCGCCGTGCTCGCCATCGTGCTGCTGGCCCTCGTGCCCTCGATGGTCTCCTCCTTCCACGTCTTCGTGGCCACCCGGGTGCTGATCTTCGCGATCTTCGCGATGGCCTTGAACCTGGTGTTCGGGTTCGGCGGGCTGCCCTCGCTCGGCCACGCGGCGTTCTTCGGGATCGGCGGCTACACCGTCGCAATAGGACTGGCGCGGTGGGGATGGGAGTTCTGGACGATCATCGCCGTCGCGGTGTTGCTTGGCACGGTGGTGGGTGCCCTGATGGGCCTGCTCACCATTCGCACCCAGGGCATCTATCTGCTGTTGCTCACGCTCGCGTTCGCGCAGAGCATCTGGGCGCTGGCGTTCGAGCAGGTCGAGTTCACCGCGGGGGACAACGGGATCTCCGGGATCACCCGTGACGGCATCCCGTTCGGGTTCGGCCGGGACTTCTACACGTTCGTGCTGATCATCGGGGTGCTGCTCGCCGTCGTGATGTGGCTGTGGGTTCGCTCCCCGGCCGGCCGGGTGCTGGTCGGCGCGAGGGAGAGCAAGTCACGGATGGAGGCACTCGGCTGCCGGGTCTGGCCGTACCGGGTCGGCGCGTTCGCGCTGTCCGGCGCGATCTCCGCGATCGCCGGCGTGCTGCTGGTGTACCTGCAGGGCATCGCCTCCCCGGACCTGCTCGACTGGACACTGTCCGCCGAGGTGCTGGTGATCTGCATCATCGGCGGCACCCGCACCCTGTTCGGGCCGGCTATCGGCGCCGGTGTGGTGATCGTCCTGCAGGAGGTCGTCAGCGGGTACACCGAGCGGTGGAACATCGTGCTCGGCCTGCTCTACATCCTCACCATGCTGGTGCTGCGGGAGGGCCTGACCGGTCTCGCCGAGCGGCTGCGCTCACGCCGCCGCCGCGCGCCAGAAGGCGATGAGCCGGAGCCACCACCGAACGGGGACACGGACGCAGCCGAGCCGGCGCCCACCAAGCAGGCGGAGGCCCGGCCATGAAACCCGTCGCGTCGACCTCCAGCCCAGATCAACCCGAGCGCTCCACAACCGCACCTAAGGGGAACGTGACGCAACCCAGCCACAAGTACGTGACCAACCAGAACCCTCCGTCCCCCAACGCAACCAACACAATAAATTCCGGGGAGGCGGCCGCAGCACAGCCCGCGTTGGAGGTCGAGCGGCTGACCGTCTCCTTCGGCGGGGTCACCGCGTTGCGCGACGTGAGTCTGAGCGTGGCGGCCGGTGAGCGGCGCGCGATCGTGGGGCCGAACGGGGCCGGCAAGTCGACGCTGTTCAACGCGATCGGTGGCCAGCTCATCCCGAACGCGGGCCGGGTCAGTCTGCTCGGCCACGACGTGACGAGGGCCGCGCCATCCCGCCGCACCGCCGCCGGCCTGTCCAGGACCTGGCAGATCACCAACCTGTTCCAGTCGCTGTCCGTGCAGGAGAACGTGGCGCTCGCGGTCGTCGCCCGCAGTCCGGCCCGGCGGGTCTGGTGGCGGTCGATGGATGGCTACCAGGGTATTCGGCAGCGTGGTGAGGAACTACTTCGCGAGTGGGACCTCTGGCAGTACCGCGCCCAGCGCGTGTCCGAGCTTTCCTATGGGCTGCAACGGATCCTGGAGATCGTCGTGGCGCTCGCCAGCCGGCCGAAGGTGCTGCTGCTCGACGAGCCGACGGCCGGGCTCGCGCCGAGCGAGGCCGCGCGGATGACCCGGCTCACCTGCTCGCTGCCCGACGACATGACCATCGTGATCATCGAGCACGACATGGCCGTGGCCTTCGCCGTGGCACAGACGATGACCGTGCTGGTCGACGGTGCCGTGCTGGCCAGCGGTCCGCTCGACGAGGTTCGTGGGAACACCACGGTCATCGAGGCGTACCTGGGAGAGCACAGTGTCTCTTCAGGCTGAGCAGTTGCGGTGCTTCTACGGTCCCGTGCAGGTGCTGCACGGCGTGAGCGTCGAGGTGCCCAGCGGGCAGGTCGTCGCGGTGCTCGGCCGCAACGGCATGGGCAAGAGCACCCTGGTGCACACCGTGATGGGCATGCTGCGGCCGCGTTCCGGTCGGGTTCTGCTGGACGGCAAGGCGATCCACGGTCAACCGCCGGAGACGGTGAGCCGACGCGGCGTCGCGTTGATGCCGCAGGGCCATCGCGTGTTCCCCTCCCTCTCGGTCGCGGAGAACATCGCGGTCGCCCGCCGCCGGGCGCGCTCCGCGACGTCGTGGAGCGTCGACGAGGTGCTGGACTACCTGCCCTTGCTGCGCAAGCGCTGGAAGCAGCGTTCGGCCACGCTGTCCGGCGGCGAGCAGCAGATGCTCACCCTGGCACGGGCACTCGTCGCCAACGCCGATTACGTCCTGCTCGACGAGCCGGCGGAGGGGCTCGCGCCGTCGATGGTCGAGCAGGTCGGCGAGATCATCCAGGAGCTGCGCGGGCGCGGCACCGGGGTCCTGCTCGTCGAGCAGCGGTTCGAGTTCGCCACCCGGCTCGCCGACACGGTCTACGTGATGTCCCGCGGCGTCGAGGTGTTCGTCGGCAGCCCGGCACAGCTGCGCGACAACCAGTCGGTCACCACGAGATACCTGGGGATGTGAGCGAGATGCCGTTGCTGCTCGACCGGAGTCCGTGGGTGATCGTGGGGCACGACTCCTACCTTCGCGACGGAGCGGTCTGCGTGGACGGCGACACGATCGTCGCGGTCGGGCCGAGCGCGGAGCTGGCGCGGCGGTACCCGGACGCGGAGCGGGTCGACTGCCGCGACCTCGTGCTGCTGCCCGGCCTGGTCAACGGACACAACCACGTGTACGAGATCCTCTGCCGCGGGCTGGGCAAGGACGCCGGCACCGAGGGGTGGCTGCGCAACACCATCTACCCCATGGACCGCGCACTGTCCGATGAGGACTTCTACTACGGCGGCCTGCTGGGCGCGGCGGACGCCATCCGGACCGGGACGACCGCGTTCGTCTCGCAGCTGACCAACTTCGCGCGGTTCCACGCCGACGCCGAGGCTCGCGCGTTCGCCGAGGCCGGCATCCGCGCGCAGGTGGCCCGGGCGTCGAGCACCGCGTCCACCATCGACCCCGCGGAGAACGCCGACCCGGACACCGAGATCGCCACCACCGCCGAGTTCCTCGACCGCTGGGCGGGCCACGCCCGGGTGCGTCCCGCGGTAGGCCCAAGTGGACTGTTCTCCTGCGACCCCGACACCCAGCACCGGCTCAAGCAGCTCGCCGGGCAGAAGGGCGCGAAGTACTTCACCCACCTCAACGAGACGCGCGAGCAGCTCGACCTGGCACACCGCAAGGGATTTCCCGGGCAGATCGACTGGGCCTACCGCATCGGCCTGTTGGATCGCGACACGGTGGTGGCGCACGCGGTGTGGAGCACCGAAGCCGAGTTCGACATCCTCGCCGACACCGGGGCCATGGTGGTGCACAACCCGACCTCCAACATGGTGATGAGCTCGGGGGTGGCCAACGTCGCCGCCATGCTCCGCGCGGGCGTGCGCGTCGGGCTTGGCTCGGACGGCCCGGCCAGCAACGACTCACAGGACATGTTCGGCGAGATGAAGGCCGCGCTGCTGCTGGCCCGGGTCAGCACGCTCGACCCGACGATCATCGAGCCGAGCACCGTGTTCCGAATGGCCACGGAGGAGGGTGCGGAGATCTTCGAGCCCGGCCGGCTCGGCCGCCTCGAACCGGGACGGCTCGCCGACATCGTCGGTGTCCGGATCGGCGGCAACCCTGGCCTGCAGCCGGTCTTCGATCCGGTGTGCTCGCTGGTGTACTGCGGCAGCGGGCGGGACGTCGCGTTCACCATGATCGCCGGGGAGTTCGTCTACCGGGACGGTCACTTCAGCACGATCGACCTGGCCGACGTGCTCGGGTTCGTCCAGGAGCAGACCGTCCCGCGGGTCGCCGAGGCGCTCGGGCTGGACCCTGGGCTTGGGTCAGCCGCGGTCACCGGCCGCGTCCGCGTGGAGGAGGCGACGTCTTCCTGATGGGACGCATGCGGGACTGGCTCGACCGTCACCCGGAGGCCGCCGACGCCGCCGAGGTGGTGACCGACTCCGACCTGCCGGTGCGAGTCGTCTACGCCTCCGACGACGTGGCGCCAGGGGTCGAGGAGCGCAACGGGCTGCCCGGCGAGGCGCCATACGCGCGGGGCATCTACCCGACCATGTACCGGGGTCGCTTGTGGACGATGCGGTTGTACTCGGGGCTGGAGACCGCGGTGGACACCAACAAGCGGTTCCGGTTCCTGCTGGAGCAGGGGCAGACCGGGCTGTCCGTGGCGCTGGACCTGCCGACCCAGATGGGTTACGACTCCGACGCCCCGCAGGCACACCACGAGGTCGGCCGCACCGGGGTCGCGATCTGCTCGGCCCAGGACATGTGCGACATCTTCGACGGCATCCCGCTCGAGAAGGTCTCCACCTCGTTCACCATCAACGCCACGGCGGCGATCCTGCTCGCCTTCTACGTGGTCGCGGCCGAGCGGCAGGGCGTGCCGTGGGAGCGGGTGTCGGGCACCATCCAGAACGACATCCTCAAGGAGTACATCGCCCGCAAGACCTACATCTTCCCGCCGGAGCCGTCGCTGCGCCTGGTCGCCGACGCGATGGAGTTCTGTGCCGAGCACCTGCCGAGGTTCAACTCGATCTCGGTGTGCGGCTACCACATGCGCCAGGCCGGCTGCGACGCGGTGCAGGAGGTCGCCTTCACGCTCGCCAACGCGCTGGTCTACGTCGAGCGGCTGGTCCGGCGCGGCCTGGACATCGACGACTTCGCACCGCGGATCAGCTTCAACTTCTCCACCATGAGCGAGCTGTTCGAGGAGGTGGCCAAGCACCGGGCCTGCCGCAGGGTGTGGGCCAGGCTCATCGAGGACCGGTACCAGCCCAAGGATCCACGGTCGACCATGATGCGGTTCTTCTCCGGTGGGGACGGCACGTCGCTGACCGCGGTCGAGCCGCTGAACAACATCGTGCGCGTCACCATGCACCAGCTCGGCATCATCCTCGGTGGCGCGCAGGCCGTGCACACGGTCGCCTACGACGAGGCGATCGGCCTGCCCACCGAGGAGTCCGCGCTGGTTGCCTTGCGAACACAGCAGATCCTCGCGCACGAGACCGGGGTGACCAAGACCGTCGACCCGCTCGCCGGCTCCTACTACGTGGAGTCGCTCACCGACGAGATCGAGCGGCGGGTGCTCGCGCTCATCGAGCAGATCGAGGAGCGCGGCGGCATGCCCGAGCTGATCGCGACGCGGTGGGTGCAGGACGAGATCGAGCAGCGGGCCTACGAGTGGGAGCTGGCGATCGCCCGCGGCGAGCGGAAGGTTGTCGGGGTGAACGCCTTCGCCGCCGAGCGGGCCGGCGCGACCGAGCCGACCTTCCCGCTGCCGGAAGCCGCCCGGGCGGACCTGGAACAGCGCCAGATCGACCGGCTCAACCGGCACCGGGCGGACCGGGACGAGGTCGCCGTCAGCGCCTGCCTGGACCGGATCCGCGTCGCCGCCGCCGAGCCGGACACGCCGCTGATGCCGCTGCTGCTGGACGGCGCGAGGGCCGGCGCGACCGTCGGCGAGATCTGCGACGTGCTGCGTGCGCAGTGGGGCACCTTCGACGGGAGCGGCCCATGACACCCCTCGCGTCAACCTCGAGATCGAACCAGGCCAAGGACTCCCCAACCGCACCTCAGGGGAACGTGACGCAAACCAGCCACAAGCACGTGACCAAACAGAACCCTCCGCCCCAACGCAACCAACACATTGAATTTCGGAGAGGCGGAGTGGAGGCGGACCAGCATCAAGCCGATGACCCCCTTGCCAACCGCACCTCAGGGGAACGTGACGCAAACCAGCCACAAGTACGTGCTCAACCAGAGCCTCCCGTCCCCCAACGCAACCAACACAATAAATTCCGGGGAGGCGGAACAGAGATCCTGTTGCACGGCGCCGCTGCCGTGCTGCCCACCCCGACCGGGCCGCCGCTGGCCGATGGTTGGGTGCTCATCGCGGACGGTCGGGTCCAGGCGACCGGCAGCGGCCGGCCGCCGCGGGCTCGCAACAAGCTCGACGTGCGTGGCTGCCTGGTGCTGCCCGGTCTCGTGTGCGCCCACCACCACCTGTTCCAGGGCGCCTCGCGCGGCGTCCCCACCACCGGCGGCCTTACCGGCTGGCTGCTCACCCACTATCCACGGTGGACGGACATGTCGGCGAACGACGTGTCCGCGGCGGCCGAGCTGTCGATCGCGCAGCTCCTCGTCCGGGGCGCGACCACGGTCGCGGCACTGGAGTTCCTGCACCCGGCCGGTGAGGACTTCGTCTCGCCCGTGGTGGCCGCGGCCGAGCGGCTCGGCATCCGGCTGCGGTACGTGCGCGGCACCACCACGGTGCTGGAGCCCGGCATCTCCGACGAGCTCACCCGCCGGGGCGTGGACTGTGCCCGCCTGGTCGAACCACCGGACCTCGCGCTGGCCCGGATCCGGGAGACGATCAGTGCCCCCACGCACGACCGCCTGCGCTGGGCCTGCGGGCCGACCACGCCGGTGCTCGACGACGGCGGCGAGTTCCAGCGGCAGCTGAACCGGGTGGCCGAAGAGGCCGATGTTCCGATCCACCTGCACTACCACCCGCTGCCGCCGGCCGGAGAGTCCATTGTGGACGGATTTGCGCTGGCGGACGAGCTCGGCCTGGTGCGGCGGGGCAACTGGTTCGCGCACGGTTCCCGGCTCTGTCCCGACGACGTGGCGCGGTTGGGCACGGCCGGCGTCGGCGTGGTGCACTGCCCGAGCGCCTCGATGCGCCTGCGCTACCCGCTGCCCGAGCTGGCCGACTGGCGGGACCGCAATCCGCGGGTGGCGGTCGGCGTCGACGGGGCGGCGTCCAACGACCGCGGCTCGCTGCTCGGTGAGGCACAGCTCGCCGCGTACACGCAGGGCCAGCCGCACCTCACCGGCCGGATCGGCGCGGCGGACGCCCTCGACCTGGTCACTGCCGCCGCGGCCCGCACCATCGGCTGGCCCGGCGCCGGCACGCTCACCCCCGGCTCGCTCGGCGACGTCGCGGTCTTCGACCTGAACGACCTGGACTCCGCCGGCGCGACGGCCGATCCGGATCGGGCGCTGGTTCGCCTGTTCCGCACATACTCCGGCGCCCGCGCGCGGTGGGTGCTGGTCGGCGGCGAGCCCGTGGTGGCGGACGGCCTGCTGAGGCGTGGGGACGAGAAACAGATCGCCGCCGCGGCCAACTCGGCCGCACAGCGATTGTACACAGTGGACAGATCACTCATCGCCGCGGAGGTCGAGTAGCCATGGATCTACAGCTTGCCGGAAAGCGTGCCGTCGTCACCGGGGCCAGCGAGGGGATCGGGCTCGCCACGGCCCGGGTGCTCGCCGGCGAGGGCGCCCACGTCGCGCTCGTCTCGCGGCGCGCGGACGTGCTGGAGCGGGAAGCCAAGACGATCGCCGCCGAGTACGGCGTGCGGGCGATCGCGGCACCGGCCGATCTCGGTGACCTGGCCGGCTGCCGGCATGCCATGGACACCGCGCTCGCCGGGCTGGGCGGGCTGGACATCCTGGTCAACAACGCCGGCGCGTCGGTCTTCGCCACGTTCGAGGACATCCCGGACGAGCGCTGGGTCGCCGACCTCGAGCTGAAGCTGGTCGGCTACGCCAGGATGACCAGGCTCGCGCTCGCCCCGCTACGGGAGGCCGGCGGCGGGCGCGTGGTGAACGTGGCCGGCAACGCCGGCAAGCAACCGCTCACCTACCACATGCCCGGTGGCGCGGCGAACGTCGGCGTACTCAACCTGACCAAGTCGGTGTCGATGCAGGTGGGCCCGGAAGGGATCTTCGTCAACGCGGTGTGCCCCGGCCCGGTGCGGACCACCCGGTACGACAAGATGATCGACAGGCTGGCCGTGGACTGGGGCCTGACCCACGAGCAGGCCGAGGCGCGCTACGTCGCGGACCTCCCGCTTCCCTACGTGCCGGAGCCGGAGGAGGTGGCGGCCACCATCGTCTTCCTCGCCTCGCCGCGGTCGGCGTACGTCAACGGGACGGCGGTGACCGTCGACGGGGGGATCACCCGTGGCATCTGAGCGGATCCGCGTCATCATCGGCAAACCGGGCCTCGACGGGCACGACCGGGGCGCCAAGGTGCTGGCGCGCGTGCTGCGTGATCACGGGTTCGAGGTCATCTATCTGGGCCTGCACCAGACGATCGACGCCATCGCGTCCGCGGCCGCGCAGGAGGACACCGACATCGTCGGGCTGTCCGTGCTGTCCGGCGCGCACCTGCCCTACACCAGGGACCTGCGCGGCAGGCTGGACGAGCTGGGGCTCGACGACGTGCGGATCGTGGTCGGCGGGATCATCCCGGACGAGGACGTGCCACGCCTTCGCGACGCGGGCGCGGCGGCCGTGTTCCCGGTGGGCAGCAACCCACTCGAGGTCCCCGATCGCCTGCGCGAACTGGTCGGACGAAAGGCGGACACATGACACCCCTTGTGTCAACCTCCAGCCCAGATCAACCCGAGCGCTTCGCAACCGCACCTAAGGGGAACGTGACGCAACCCAGCCACAAGTACGTGACAAGACAGAACCCTCCGTCCCCCAACGCAACCAACACAATAAATTTCGGAGAGGCGGAACAGGATTTCGGGGAGGCGGGACCCACATGACCGGGCCACTGGCCGGCTTCCGGGTGCTGGACATGACGCAGTACGTCGCCGGACCGCTGTGCACCCAGATGCTCGCCGACCTCGGCGCGGACGTGGTGAAGGTGGAGCGGCCGCCGGGCGGTGACGTCTACCGCCGGCAGGGACCGGAGTTCGTCGACGGCGAGTCGCTCAGCTTCCTCGCGCTGAACCGTGGCAAGCGATCCGTGGTGATCGACGTGAAGGACGCCGAGGGCCGGGCTGTGCTGGAGCGGCTGCTGGTGACCTCCGACGCGTTCGTGCACAACTTCCGGCCGGGCACCGTCGACCGGCTCGGCCTCGGCCGCGACGACGTCGCCCGGATCGCACCGAAGACCATCTGGGCGACGATGTCCGGCTACGGCGGGCTAGGTCCGCGGGGCGACGACGGCGGCTACGACCTGATGATGCAGGGAGAGTCCGGGCTGATGGCCGCGACCGGCCACCCCGACCGCCCGCCCGCCAAGGCCGGGTTCGCGGTCGTGGACATCACGGCGGGGGTGAGCCTGGCCCTCGGCATCACCGCGGCCCTGCTGGAACGCGAGCGTTCCGGGACGGTCCGGTCGTGCGAGTCGTCGCTGTACGAGACGTCGATGGCGATGGGCCTGATCATCGCCGAGCAGTACCTCGCGAACGGCACGGTGCCCGGCCGGTCCGGATCGGCGTCCACGCTGTTCGCTCCGTACCAGGCGTTCCGCACCGCGGACGGGCACGTGACCGTCGAGGGCACCGGCCCGGCCGACGCGTGGACGCGGTTCTGCGCGGCGATCGAGGCACCCGGACTCGAGCAGGACGAGTCCTTTGTGGACAATTCGGCACGGATCCGCAACCGGGAGAAGTTGGTCGCAGAGGTCGAGGAGCGGACCTTCCGCCGGTCGACCGACTACTGGCTCGACCGGTTCCGCCACCACGGCCTGCCGTGCGGGTCCATTCAGGACATCGGCCAGGCGCTGGAGAGCGAGCAGACCGGCGCGCTGGGCATCGTCGTCGAGGCCGAGCACGCCTCGCTGGGCAGCTACCGGACGGTGCGCAACCCGTTGCGGTTCTCCTCGACCGCTACTGCCGTGCGGGGCGCTCCGGTGCTCGGCGAGCACACCGCGGAGGTGCTGCGCGCGGCCGGGTACGACGAGTCGGCCATCGTCCGGCTGGCCGACGGTGGGGTCGTGTTCCGCGCGGAGCCCGCCGGGAAGGCGGGAGAGGTGTCATGACATCTATTGCGTCAACCTCAAGATCGAATTGGGCTGAGGGCTTCGCTGTCGTTCCTCGGGGGAAGGTGATGCAGGCCAGCCACAAGCATGTGGTCAGCCGGATCTTTTCGTTCCTCACCGTAATGTCGAGATCGAATCGGGCCGAGGGCTTCGCTGTCGTTCCTCAGGGGAACGTGACGCAGGCCAGCCACAAGCATGTGGTCAGCCGGATCTTTTCGTTCCTCACCGTAATGTCGAGATCGAATCGGGCCGAGGGCTTCGCTGTCGTTCCTCAGGGGAACGTGACGCAGGCCGGCCACACGCACGTGCCCAACCGGAACTCCCCGTTCCTCACCGTATCGTCGAGATCGAATCGGGCCGAGGGCTTCGCAGCCGCACCTCAGGGGAACGTGACGCAGGCCGGCCACAAGCACGTGCCCAACCGGAACTCCCCGTTCCTCACC